>LVAZ01000046.1 GCA_001603055.1 Victivallales bacterium Lenti_02 | reverse complement strand
AGATGATGCCCTTGCCCACGGTGCACTCGTTGTTGCGGAGGCGCTGCTCGTGGTGCTTCTCGTAGCGGCGGGTGAGGCTGTTGATCTCGCCCTCGATCTTGAGCGCCTTGTTGAGGGCGCTGCTGCTGCCGGTTTCGAGCATGTCCACCAGCATCTCGGACTGGGCGCGGATGCGCTCGTTGATGTCGCGGATTTCGTTCAGGGCGTCGAGGGAGAACTCGTCCTCCTGGCGGGCGGCGTCGGCGGCCAGTTCGGCGATGTTGATGGCGCGGTCGCCGATGCGCTCCACGTCGTTGACGCAGTGCATGATGACGGGGATCGCGGCCGCCTGGTCCTCGGTGAGGCGCTGGCGGGTGAGTTCCACCAGATACTGGATGATCTCGTGCTGGCTCTGGTCGATGCGGGCTTCCTGGTCGTTCAGGTCGGGCATTTCGGAGAGGTTCCGCTCGACGAAGGCGTGGACGGCGCGGTCGGTCAGGCGGAAGGCGTTCCGGGTCATGTCCACCAGAGCGCTGACCGACTGCTGGAGGGCCACCGAGGGGGTCTGGAGCAGGTGGGGTTCGAGTTGCAGGACGCGGTCGCCGTTGTCGTCCTTCGAGGGCACCACCAGGCGGCAGAGCCGGGCGATCAATTCGACCAGCGGCAGGAAGATGATGACGTTGATGACGTTGAAGAGGGTGTGGGCGGCGGCGACGTGGCGGCCGATGTTTTCGGGGGTCTCGGCGAAGACGTCGCCGGCGGTGATCCGGTTGACCAAGGTCAGAAAGATGGGATTGCCGTCCAGCGGAATGTAGAAGAGGGCCAGCATGAGAGTCACGCCCAGAATCTTGAAGATGGTGTTGGCGGCGGCGGCCTGGCGGGCGTTGCGGTTGGTGCCGATGGAGGCGAGAATGGCGGTGATGGTGGTGCCGATGTTGTCGCCCAGAATGAGGGGCACGGCGGTATGGAAGTTGATCAGGCCGCTGGTGGCCAGGGCGATGGCGAGGCCGATGGTGGCCGAGCTGCTCTGCACGATGACCGTCATCACCGTGCCCACGGTCACGGCCCCCAGCACGGCCCTGAGTGGCATCGGACCGCCCGGATAGGCCGGGGTGCAGTCGAACATCTGGAAGAAGCCGATGAAGGAGGGAAAGTCGGAAATCACCTTCAGTTCCGCCGACATCATGGTCATGCCGAAAAAGAGCAGGCCGAAGCCGAGAATCGCGTGGGACAGGCCGAGGATGTAGCTGCGGCGGGAGCAGAACAGCATGACCACGCCGATGATGATGGCCGGCAGGGCCAGCCCGTCCAGCTTGAAGGAGACCATCTGCGCGGTCACCGTGGTGCCGATGGCCGCGCCGAAGATGATGCCGATGGACTGGGTCAGATTCAGCAGGCCGGCGTTCACGAAGCCCACCACCATCACGGTGCAGGCGCTCGATGATTGGATCAGCGCGGTGACCACCATGCCCGCGAACACCGCCGTCACCCGGTTGCGGGTGAAGAATTGGAGTACCGCCTTGAGGCGGTCCCCCGCCGTCTGCTGCAAGCCGTCGCTCATCAGTTTCATGCCGAAAATGAAGATGCCCAGGCCGCCGAGGACGCCGATGAGCAGGCGCAGCCGGTTCATGGCGAGGATGGGGATGACAATGCCGCGGATGGCAATCCCCCGGTCCGGGGCGGAGACTTCCGCGAGAATCTCGTAGCGGCCGGTGCGCTCGGGATCGGTGGTCATCTGGAGGGTCGCCAGACCGTTCTCGTCGGTGTTCACCCGGTCCGCGCCGAGTTTGGCCTTGCCCGGCGGGCTGGCGCGGAAATAGATCGGCACATTGCTCAGGGGCTGGTTGTCCTCGCCGACCAGCCGTACCCGGATGGGTTCGGGCAGCGAGTCGCCCGCCGCCACCTCCTGCATGCCGCCCTTGATGGACATACCCGCGACGTAGCGCACCGTGACCGGGGCGACGTCGGGGAACTCAGGACAGCTCAGCACCAGATACTGGTCGCCGACGCGCCGGCCAAGGGTGACCTGGAAGCGCACATGCCCGGCGGCGTCGCTTTCGGCCTCGGCGGCGTCCACCGCGATACCCGAGTCGGCGTTGGCCGGTCTGGCCACCACCCGGACGTTGGGCACCGGCAGACGGCGCGGCTTGCCACCCAGTGCGCTCTGGCGCTCCGGTCCCAGCACCTCGACCTGGAGAGGAACCGGGCAGGTATCCCCCGGCAGGCCGATCTGCTGGGCACCACGGTAGACTCGGATTTGGGCGACGAAGCTCTCCGCCGTCGGCCGGCAACCGCTGGCCAGGCAGAGCAGAAGGACAAAAAGGCCACTTGCGCCAAGGGCCCGCAACAGGCGGGAAACGAGCATACTGAATCTCCGTGGGAATCGCGCGAACCATTCGCTAACGCAGCGCTAACATATCGCCAATAGGGGGATTCGGAAAGCGCTGCCGCACGATGTCCCTGCTTTTGCCGCCCGGTCCCGCCTGCAAACCATGCGGCATCGCGACGGCAGAATCGCGGAGGCTCACCCTTCCGGCATGGGCCCCGCCCAGTTTCTCAGCGCGCGCAGTCCCGCAGGATGCCGGCCAGCTCGACGAGCTGGGCGCGGCCGTCGCCCGACTGGAGCAGGGGCAGCGAGGAACCTTTGGGCTTGAGCAGACCCCGCGCGGTCTCCAGATAGACCCGGCGGTCCCAGACGCGCACGCTGGTCACTTTGGCGGCGCGGGCCAGGCAGCGCACCCTGGCGACGTCCAGCAGCGTCTCGACCGGCGGCGGCGGCAGCCCGAAACGGTCCGCCAGCTCGACCGCCATCTCGTCCACCTCCGCCAGCGTTCCCAGCCGGGCGATGCGGCGGTACAGCTCGACCCGGCGGACGCTGTCGGGGATGTAGTCGGCGGGCAGGGCGGCGGTGGCGCGCCCCTCGCGGTCGCTGGCCGCGAAGACCAGCCGGTCCAGGTCCACGGGCACCGGGCGGAAGACGGCGTCCTCCCGCTGTTCCAGCCGGGCCACCGACTCCTTGAGCAGCTCGCAGTACAGCTCGAAGCCGACGGCGGCGATGTGCCCGCTCTGCTCGGAGCCCAGGATATTGCCCGCGCCGCGGATTTCGAGGTCGCGCAGGGCCAGCTTGAAGCCCGCCCCGAGATGGGTGTATTTGCGGATCGCGTTCAGGCGCTCGCGCGCGTCTTTGGTGATAATATTGCCGCCCGGCAGGAGCAGGTAGGCGTAGGCCTGATGGTGGTAGCGGCCCACCCGGCCGCGCAACTGGTACATCTCGGCCAGACCGAAGCGGTCCGCCCGGTCGATGACGATGGTGTTCGCGTTGGGAATGTCGATGCCCGACTCGATGATGGTGGTGCAGACCAGCACGTCGATCTCCCCCTGCACGAAGCGGGTCATCACTTCCTCCAGCTCGTGGGGCGCCATCTGGCCGTGCCCCACGCCGATCCTTGCCTCGGGCACGATCTGGCCGAGCCGGAAGGCCTCCCGCCCGATGGTCTGCACCCGGTTGTGCAGGTAGAACACCTGGCCGCCGCGCTCCAGCTCGCGCAGGACCGCCTGGCGGATCAGATGCTTGTCGTAGTGGGCCACGATGGTGTTCACCGGCAGGCGCTCCGCCGGGGCGGTCATGATGGTGCTCAGATTGCGGATGCCGCTCAGGCTGAAGTAGAGCGTGCGGGGAATCGGCGTGGCGGTCATGGTCAGAATGTCGAGACTGGCGCGGAGCTGCTTCAGCTTCTGCTTGTGGCGCACGCCGAAGCGCTGCTCCTCGTCCACGATCAGCAGGCCGAGGTCGGCGAAATGGACATCCCGCTGGAGCAGCCGGTGGGTGCCGATCACGATGTCCACCCCGCCCGCGGCCAGCCGTTCCAGCACCTGGTGCTGCTCGCCCTTGGTGCGGAAGCGGTTCAGCACCTCGATGTTCACCGGATAGCCCGCCATGCGCTCGCTGAAGGTCCGGAAATGCTGCTGGGCCAGCACGGTGGTCGGCACCAGCACGGCCACCTGGCGCCCGTTGGCCACGGCCCGGAAGGCGGCCCGCATGGCCACCTCGGTCTTGCCGTAGCCCACGTCGCCGCAGAGCAGCCGGTCCATCGGCTTGTCGCTGGCCATGTCGGCGAGCACCTCCTCGATGGCCTTGGTCTGGTCGGCGGTCTCGTTGTAGGGGAAACTGCGGGCGAAGGAGACCTCCCACTCGGGCGCTTCGGGGAAACTGGCCCCCTGGGCGTGCTGGCGCATGGCTTCGAGCCGCAGCAGCTCGGCCGCCAGGTCCCAGGCCGCCGTCTCCGCCGCCTCGCGGGCGTTTTTCCAGGCCACCCCGCCCAGCTTGCTCAACGCGGGCAGGTGCTTGCTGCCGCCCACGTAGCGGCCCACCAGGAACGCCTGGTCCAGCGGCACGTACAGCCGGGCCTCGTCGGCGAACTCCAGCTCCAGCACCTCCTGGATTTCGCCGTTGACCTCGAGGGGGACGATGCCGTGGTACAGGCAGATGCCGTGGGAGGCGTGGACCGCGTAGCCGCCCTCCTCGAGTTCCATGCCATCGTCCATCCCCTCGTCCAGATGGTAGTGGCTGGTCCGGCGGCGGCGCATGTCGGGGGCGCGCCCGAAGGCCTCGCGCTCGCTCAGCAGCACCAGCCGGGCGTCGGGAAACAGCATGCCGGTTTCGAGCCGGACCGGCTCCACGTCGAGCCGCAGCTCGCGGGTGGCGGGGTCCTCGGCCAGCATCTGGGCGAACCGCTCGCGCTCGCCCTCCTCGGCCAGCCCGAGCAACATGGCGAAGCCGCGCCGCTGCCAGCCCAGCAGAGCGTCGCGCAACTGCTGCCAGTGGAGAATGGCGCCCTCCTCGCCCAGTTCCGGCAGCAGCATGCCCAGCTCGTGGCCCAGAGCCACGCAGTCCACCCGCTCCACGCCCGCGACCGGACCGCTTGCCCCGGCGGCGTCCCCCACCTCCCAGGTGAGGAAGGAAGCATTCGGCAAGGCGTCCCGCAGTTCCGTCCAGACGGCGACCGCCCCTTCCTCGCCGAAGGTGGCCAGATGCTCGCCGATCGCCTCCGGCTCCACCACCGCGAAGGGCGCGTCCGCCGCGAAATAGTCGCGCACCCGGACCATGTTGCCGCCCTCCGGATCGGTCACCGCCATCCCCCGCGGCACAATCCGCAGTTCCTCGACAGCCCGGAAGGACCGCTGCGAGTCCGGCAGGAAAAACCGCATC
Source organism: Victivallales bacterium Lenti_02 (assembly GCA_001603055.1). Lineage (GTDB taxonomy): Bacteria > Verrucomicrobiota > Lentisphaeria > Oligosphaerales > Lenti-02 > Lenti-02. Next base: position 376 of record LVAZ01000046.1, on the reverse strand, counting down.
GACTCGATCTCGTCGCCGAAGAACTCGATGCGCACGGGGGCGTCGTGGACCGGCGAATAGATGTCCATGATGCCGCCCCGCCGGGCGAACTCGCCGGGACTCTGCACCTCGGGCTCGTGGTCGTAGTCCAGCCCCACCAGCCGCCTGGCGAGCGCCTCCGGCTCCCAGCCCCGCTCCCCCACCCGCAGGGTGAAAGTCCGTTCGAGAAACCCGTCCGGGGCGATCACCGGGCTGAGCAGGGAGGAGACGGTGAGTACGAAAATCCCGGCCCGCTCCGAGAGAATCCCCTCCAGCGCCGCGCAGCGGGCCGCCTCGTTCTCCGGCTGCCACTGCCGCCGGCTCGGCCCCACCACCTCGGGCACCAGCACGATGGGGC
>LVAZ01000045.1 GCA_001603055.1 Victivallales bacterium Lenti_02 | reverse complement strand
GCACCGGCACGGTCGGCCTGATCGGCATCTACTGCGCGGGCTACCGCAAGGGGTTCACTGCCGAAATCGACCGGGGAATCAAAGCCATCGGCTCGCCCACCTACATTGTCGGCAAACAGGAATACTGGCGGCGCGAAGTGCGCCAGGCCGGCGGCGACATCTGGTTCGGGGTGCTGGGCTGCGGGGCCTACCGAGTGGGCGACAAGGTGGCCGGCGTGGTCGTGGCCACGCCCGAGGGCCGGGGCGTGGTGTTGGCCAAAGTCGTGATCGACGGCTCCGGCAACGCCGACGTGGCGGCGGCGGCAGGGGCCGAAACCGCCTACAACAGCGCCGACGACGAAGCCATGCAGGGCACCGGCTTGCCCTACCGCGCGCCCGGCGCCAGCTACATCAACACCGACTGGACCTATGTGGACGAAGTGGACATGGTGGATGTGACCACCTCCCTCGTCGCCGCCAAGCGCAAATTCAAGGGAGCCTACGACCTCGGCCAGCTCATCGACACCCGCGAGCGCCGCCGGATTGTCGGGGACTACATCCTCGATCCGCTCGACATCGTGAACCAGCGCCGTTTCCCGGACACCATCCAGATCAGCCAGGGTGGTCGGCTGGACAAGCATGGCGCGACTGTCCATCCCTACTATTTCGTCAACAACCACTTGGGCGGCCTGTCGTACACCCCCTACCGCTGCCTGCTGCCCCGCGGGCTCGATGGCATTCTGGTGGTCGGGCTGGGCCTGAGCGCCCACCGCGACGCCATTCCCTCGGTCCGGATGCAGCCCTGTTTGCAGAATCTTGGCTATGCGGCCGGCGTGGCCGCCGCCATGGCCGCCAAGGAGAATCTACCGACCCGGAAGATCGATCTCAAACAGCTCCAGGCGCATCTGGTGGTGAAGGAATGTCTGACTCCCGACGTGCCGGAGCACACGGATTCCTATCCCGTCCCCTTGCCCGAACTCCAGGCGGCGGTGGTTCAGTTGGTCGATCAGGATTACGGGAAACTCGGCCTGCTGATGGCGGACCCCGAGCGCTCGCTGCCCCTGCTGCGCGAGGCCTACGCCACCGCTCCCACACCCGAAGGCAAGTTGCGGGTGGCCCATATTCTGGGCATGCTGGGCGACGGCACCGGCATCGAAACCCTGATCGGGACGATCCGCGCGACCGAGGACTACGGCAGCGAGAACATTTCCCGCTATTTCCCCAATATCACTTGGCTGGACAGCTACATTCTCGCCGCCGGCTTCAGCCGGGACCGCCGCGCCCTGCCCGTCCTCCGCGAAAGGGCGGAACGTCTGCTCGCCGAGAAGGAGTTGCGCTGGAAGCATGTGCGCGCGGTCTGCATGGCTCTCGAAGCCATGGGCGACCGGGAGTCGGCCAAGCTCGTGGCCGCTTTCCTGGTGCCGCCGGGACGCACTGGCGGGGCGATCACGAACGTCGTCACCGACCAGCGGCAGCGCGGGCGGGCCGGCTCCCTTGAACTGGTCCTCAGCCGGGTGGTCTACAATCTGGGCGATGTGGACGGCCAGGGCGAGAAGGTGCTGCGGAGTTTCGCCGACGATGTGCGCGGGCATTACCGCCGCCATGTCCTGGCGGTGCTGGCCCAAGGCCCCGGCAAGGCCATTCGCCCGTAGCGAATTGCCGCAACCTGCCGACCGGGGACGGGTCTTGTTTGGTAGAGCCGGATTCACCGGCGAACCGGAGACGCCATGAACCGCCTTTCCGAAACCTTGTCCCCCGCCGACTTCTACGACGCCCTGGCCGCAGGCTACGACGCCATGACCGGCTTCGTCCAGCGGACGGCGCGGGCCGAGCGGTTCGTGGCGGACCTATTGGCCAGACACGGGGAAATGGTTCCCCGCGCCGCCGCCGATGTGGGCTGCGGCACCGGGGCCTACACGCTGGCGCTGGGCCGGGCCGGATTCGACGCCCTGGGCCTCGATCCTTCGCCGGAGATGGTGCAGCAGGCCCGGCGCAATGCCGCTCGTCTCAAGCAGGATGCCCGTTTCGTCCAGGCCGGGCTGGCCGAGGTGGACGGGGAGACGAATCAGCCGCTGGACCTGGTGGTCTGCATGGGCAATACCGTTCCCCACATCCTTGATCCCGCCGACCTGCGGGACGGTTTCGCCGCCGCCCATGCCGCCCTCCGCGCGGGCGGCATCCTGGCGGTCCAGACCCTCAATTACGACCACATTCTCGCCGACCGTGAGCGGATTGTCTCCATCGACACCGAGGGGAACGAGAGTTTCGTCCGCTTCTACGATTTTCTGCCCGACGGGCTGGTCCATTTCAACCTGCTCCGCTTCGGCCATGCCGCCGGCGAGCATACGCTGACGAGTGTTCTCCTTCATCCCTACCGGCAAGCCGAACTCGTGGCCGCGCTGGAGCATGCGGGGTTCTGGCAGATCGCGGCCTACGGGTCGCTCGATTTCGCGCCCTTCGATCCGGCCTCCAGCGAGACGCTACTGCTGGTTGCGGAGAGGTGAGGGCGGTCAGCGCGGGGCGGGCTTCACCCAGACCACGTCGTTGATTTCCAGCGCCGAACCGTCTTCGAGGTCCTTGCCCAGCGAAGGCGCATGCACGCGGGATTTGATCCGCCCGTTGGCGCAGTCGATCTGAATCAGCCGCACCGGGTTGGTTTCATTGCTGTGGTAGCACTGGCAGAACTGGTAGATGGTGTTGCCCT
>LVAZ01000044.1 GCA_001603055.1 Victivallales bacterium Lenti_02 | reverse complement strand
CCCGCCATGAGCGAATCATCGGGCACCAATCTGACCGTCGTGCGGGCCATTCCGGAAGGGGGCGCGCCGCCCTAGCCGCTCGCCGTCGCCGACCTCCCCGGCCTTTCGCCGTGGCCGCCCCGCCCTTTCCCCTTCCCCGCCCGACAGGACAACCCAATCCATGCCAGCCATTTCCGCCGCGCAGATCGCCCGTCGCCGCACCTTCGCCATTGTCTCACATCCCGACGCCGGCAAGACCACTCTCACCGAGAAGTTCCTGCTCTACGGCGGAGCCGTGAATCTGGCCGGCTCGGTCACTGCCCGCAAAAACCAGCGCACCACCACCTCCGATTGGATGGAGCTGGAAAAACAGCGCGGCATCTCGATCAGCTCCACCGTCCTCCAGTTCGACTACCGGGACTATCGCATCAATCTGCTCGACACCCCCGGCCACAAGGACTTCTCCGAAGACACCTACCGGGTGCTGACGGCGGTGGACGCGGCGGTCATGGTCATCGACGCGGGCAAGGGCATCGAGAGCCAGACCCGCAAGCTCTTCGAGGTCTGCCGCCAGAAGGGCGTGCCCATCTTCACCTTCATGAACAAGCTGGACCGCCCCGCCATGGAGCCCCTGGCCCTGCTCGACGATCTAGAAAGCGTCCTCGGCATCGCCGCCTACCCCATGAACTGGCCTCTGGGCACCGGCACCAGCTTCAAAGGCGTCTGGGACCGCCACACCCGCATGGCCCATCTCTTCGAGCGCACCCCCGGCGGCGCCTTCCGCGCCCCGGTCTCCACCGCCGGTCTCGCCGACCCGGTCGTCCGCGACCGCCTGGACGAGGCCAGCTATCAGGCGGTCTGCGAGGAAATCGAGATGCTCGACGGGGCCGGCGCCGAATTCAATGCCGGGGACGTGCTGAGCGGCCGGACCACCCCGGTCTACTTCGGCAGCGCCCTGAACAATTTCGGTGTCCACCTGCTGCTCGACGGTTTCCTCAGCTACTCGCCGCCCCCGGTCGCCCGCCCCAGCGCCGCCGGCCTGATCGAGCCGGACCGCGAGGCCTTCTCCGGCTTCGTCTTCAAAATCCAGGCCAACATGGACCCGCGCCACCGGGACCGCATCGCCTTCGTGCGCGTGGTCTCGGGCCGCTTCGAGCGGAACATGGCGGTCGTCCACGCCCAGTCCGGCAAACGGCTCCGCCTGGCCAACGCCACCAAGGTCTTCGGCCAGGACCGCGAGACCGTCGAGGACGCCTATCCCGGCGACGTGGTGGGCATCGTCGGCAACGTCAGCTTCGCCATCGGCGACACCCTCACCGAAGACCCCGCCATCGTCTACAACGAGATTCCCCGCTTCGCCCCGGAGTGCTTCGCCTATCTCGACAATCCGGTCCCCTCGAACTACAAGCGCTTCCGCACCGGCCTCGACCAGTTGCTCCAGGAAGGGGTGGTGCAGAGCTTCGAGCTGGCGGAAAGCGTCCGCAAAGTGCCCCTGCTGGGTGCCGTGGGACCGTTGCAGTTCGAGATTGTGAAATACCGGCTCGAAAGCGAGTACGGGGCCGAGTCCCGGCTGGAATCCGCGCCCTGGACCGTGGTGCGCTGGCTGCCGTCCGACTGCGATCTCGCGGACGCGATTCTGCCCCAGGGCACGCGCCTGGCGACCGACAGCGCGGGCCAGCAGGCCCTGCTCTTCGTCGGCGACTGGCAACTGAGCTACTTCCAGGAGCGCAATCCGAAGATCAAGCTCAGCGCCCTGCCCCTGGCCGGCCAAGTGCCCCAGCCCGCACCGCAGACGGTTTCCTAGGCGCGGCGTCCGCCCTTGTCCCTAGCCCAAGTCCGCCGCCGGGCTGGCCGGGGCCGGGTTCCGGGCCGAGCGTTGCCTGCCGGAGCGGATCAGAGTCCGCATGAGGAGGTGATGGAGCACATGGACGAGGACGAAGAAGACGAACTGGAGGCCGCAGACGCTCAGGACCAGCACGGCGTCGGACGGATGGTCCGAGGCAAGGAACAAGCGTTCCGCCGCCGTCGCCGCCCACCACGACAGGCTCAGCGCCAGGGCCGCCGGCAGGGTCGGATAATGCCAGGCGCGGACCACATCGCTCAGTAGCCAGATGAGGCCGATGCCCACCAGCCCGATCCAGGTCACCACGTTGCCCAGCTCGAAAATCCGCTGTCCGACCATCGTGTTCAGCTCCAGCACGATCCAGGACATGGGCGAGGCGATCCAGAGACAGGCCAAGCCGATCTGGAAGAGGGGGGCGTGGCGCCGGGGCAACAGGTCGTCCCCGTTGAGCACCCGGGAATTCCGCAGGAAGAGAACGATGCCGAGAACGGCGGCAAGGTGAATCACCAGGGGACCGAAGCCGGAGGCCATCTTGCCGAAATCCAGCAGCCCGTCATACCAGTCGGCCACCGCGTTCACCCCGCTCAGGGCGAAAGCCAGACACCAGACGATGAACACGGCGGAGAGATGGCCGCCAAGCTGCGCCCGGCGGGTCCCGACCACCACTTCCACTCGCCGCTGCTCGAACTCGAAGGCCTCGTGCCGGACCGGTTCGGAAAGGAACATGCCGGGAACGGTGAGCACCCACCGCCAGGCCGCGCGGGCCTTGTCCAGATCGCCTTTCCCCTCATGGGACCGGGCGACCGCGCACCGTTCGTTCACCTCCTTGGCCACGCACTCGGTGAGAGTGCGGCGGGAGACGATGCTGCCGTGGCTCTCCTCGTCCCCCGTCCGCTCCAGCAGATCGATGATCGAATCCCAATAATCCTCCTTGAGCAGAGCCTGCACGGTGTTGGCGATATTCCGCTCGATGCCGACCATCAGGGACGCGATCTTCTGGTCGCAGGCGGTATCGTCGGTCGAGGGCGTAATCACCATGAGCTTGCGGGAGAGACGGAAACCCGCCAGTTCCGCCCGGACTTGCAGGCCCTCGGTGCAGGCAGTCGGCTCGGCAAGCAATGCCTCGCCCCGCTCGATGGCGGCGCGCCGCTGCTCCACCCGATCCGTGCTGTCGGCGAGAAGCTGAACCCGGCGCATGCCCAGCACCGCCCCCTTCCACGGGCGCAGTCCTTTGAGGATGAACCGGGCGCGATCATAGCAGCGCGTCTGATAGGCCGTGTTGGCCTGGTAGATGCCGTCGGCCAGTTCGGCCTGGTAGCGTTCCAGCCGCCGGACCAGCTCGACGGTGGCGGGCAATTCCCCGCCCATTTCGGCCAGCAGCTCGACGCTGCCCTCGTACATGTCCAGATCGAGGTGGTCCTCGGCTTCGTCGGCCTTGTCGATCGCGGACTCGAGCGCCCGCTTGCGTTCAAGCTCGAACGTGCGCACCTGCTCGTCGGGAAGGATGGAGACATCCATCGCCGCATAGTCCTTGAGGGAGCCGCGTATCCCTTTCCAGTCCAGCACGTCCAGACAATTTCGCAGCCGTTTGAGCAGGGCCTCGCCGCGTTCGCGCGCCGCCTGCCGGTTGGCCTTCATGTTGGCCCCGCAGAAGGGGCAGTAGGCCGTGTCCAGATGGACGCCCTGGCCGCAGGCGGGACACGGTTCCATCCCGTAGCTGCCGCATTCGCGGCAGTACTTACCCTTCGCCGAGTTCATGGTCTTGCAGGTGGGGCAGCGCCAGTTTTCGCCGTCCGGCCCCCGGCCGGATGCCGCCGTCTCCGGCCGCTCGCCCGCCACGTCCAGCGCCGCGACCACTTCCGCGCCGTCCTTGAAGCGCTCGTCCGGATCGCGCAGGAGCAACCGCTGGATCAACCGCGCCAAATCCTCGGGAAAATCCGGCACCAGATCCCGGGGGGACGGGGCCTGGCGATACAGGTATTCGGCGGAAACCGTCTCGTTCGCCGACCCGACAAAGGGCGCGCTGCCCGTCGCCATCCGGAACAGCAGCACACCCAGCGCATAGAGCGAAGCCCGGACGTCGCAGGCCTGCCCCAGCATCACCTCCGGTGCCACCAGCCCCGTGACCTGGGCCTCCCCCTCGACCATCCCGTCGTCCTCGGCCGGAGCCGGTTCGCCCGCCCGCAGGAGCCGCACCCCGTTGTCGGTCAGCAGCACGTCCTCGGGACGCAGGCCGTCGGCCAGCAGACGATGCTGCTCCCAGGCCGCCTGCAGGGCTTCCGCCAGAGTCCGGGCGCAGGCCGCCACGTCGGACGGGGCCATCTTCCCCTCTTTCTCCAGACGGGAGGCCACGCTCTCCCCGACAATGTATTCCGTGCTCCGGAAGTACAGCCCCCCCTCCTCGCCAATCGCGTAGACATGGGCGTAGGCGGGATGGTCCACACTGGCCAACCGCTTCGCCCGCATGACGAAACGACGGACCAAATCCTTGTCCGCCACACGGTGCGGCGAGAGGATTTTCAGCGCCGCCTCGCGCCCCAGACTCGTCTGGTGCGCCCGGTAGAGCGGGCCGGTCTCCCCTTGGGAAAGCTCTTCGCCAATGACGAAATCGCTCAGCGTCATGGCGGCGGAAAGCGGCGGCGGCGGGTTGTCCACCCGACGGCGGCAGAACTCGCAGACAAAAGGACGCCCCCGCATCGAATCCGGCAGGGAAACCACCGAGCTGCACATTGGACAAATGACATTCACCGGAAATCCGCCTATGAAAATGCGAAAATCCCCGTCGTTTTCTCCATATTTTGACCCCCTTTTCCGGGAAAAGCAATAGCGATGCCAATTCCCGTCCGGCCTTTCCCCCGCCTGACAGGACCGGCGACCGGCTCATGGCAAAACAGCGAATTCTCATTTTTGCATCGGATAATTGCCGCTACCGCCTTGTATGTTGCTCGCTCCCGGAACTACCGTACGCGGCGTGTCCCCCCACCTCCCGGAGGTCTGCCATGCGTTCGTCCATCCCGACCGAACAGCTCTACGCCCAACGCCTCACCCGCTATCTCGCCGCCCTGCGCAACGAGAAGCCCGACCGCATCCCCGTCCGCCCCTTCGTGGCCGAATTCGCGGGCAAGTACGCGGGTTTCACCAACCAGGAGGTGACGCACGACTACCGCAAGGCCTTCGCGGCCGTCCGCCGCTGCGCCGCCGACTTCGACTGGGACGCCGTCGTCGCCAACATGGTCTACGTGTGGACCGGGCTGACCCAGGCCATCGGCCTGCGCTACTACGGCATCCCCGGCGTCGACGTGGCGCCCGAATCGGGCTTCCAGTACCTCGAACCGCCCGAGGACCAGGCCTTCATGCGGGCCGACGAGTACGACGCCCTGATCGAGGACCCCACCGGGTTCCTCTACAACGTCTGGCTGCCCCGCGTGGCGCGGGATGTGCCCGCCCCCGGCCAGCCCGCCTCGTACCGGGGCCATCTGGCCCTGGTCAAGGGCGGCATGGCCATGCTGGATTACTTCACCGCCTTCGGTCCCCAGTGCGCGAGTCTGCGCCACGAGTTCGGCATGCCGGGGGCCATCGCCGGCATTCTCAAGGCCCCCCTCGACATCCTCGGCGACAAACTGCGGGGCTACATGGGGCTGGCGATGGACCTGATGGAGCAGCCGGCCAAGGTCCGCCGCGCCTGCGAGGCCCTCGCCCCCCACCTCTGCCACGTCGCCGCCAGCAGCGCCGACCCCGGCCGCCAACTGCCGGTCGGCTTCTGGATGCACCGGGGCTGTGTGCCCTTCGTCACCCCCGAGCAGTTCGACACCATCTACTGGCCCACCCTCAAGCCCATCGTCCTCGAACTCTGGCGGCAGGGGCACCAGACGCTGTTCTACGCCGAGGGCAACTGGAACCACCATCTCGACGCCTTCGCCGAATTGCCCGAGAAATCCATCGTCTACCATGTGGACCACGCCGACATCTTCGCCGCCCACCGCCGTCTGGGCGACCGCTTCTGCCTCAGCGGCGGCATTCCCAACACCCTGCTCTGGCATGGCTCCCCCGACGAGGTCCGCGCCTATGCCCGCAAAGTCATCGACGGAGTCGCCCGGGACGGCGGCTACATCATGGACGCCTCCGCCATCATGCAGAGCGACACCCGCATCGAGAACCTGCGCGCCCTCACCGACTTCACCCACGAGTACGGGGTCTATTCGGACACCGCCGCCATGTCCCTGCGCGACGTGGACGCGCCCGCCTTCTCCCCGGAGGAGCACCGCGTCCCCGGCACCTTCCCCGCCTTCCCCACCCGCAATCCCCCCGGAGTCTGCCTGTCCTGGGACGAGGCCCGGCGGGATCTGGCCCCCGCCGTCGCCGACGATGCCCTGCTCCGGGAAATCTGGGGCAATGTGGACGGTCTCGGCAATCTGTTCATCTGGCAGTGCCTCGTCTCCTTCTAAAACCCCTCCCCAATCAACGGGTCAATCATGATTCCACTCATGTGCCGTTCTTTCCAAAGCCTGTTTCCTCCCCTTGCTTCCGTCTCCCTTTTCGGGGCCGGCGCGCTGGCCCTCCTGGGGAACTGCTGCCTTCCAGCCGCGCAGGCGGAACCCGCCGCCGGCTACCGAATCGCCATTCTCGACGACCGCATCGAGGGTTTCGAGCGGGGACAGGCCCGGCGACTGGCGGAGAGTTTGCGCCGGGGGGGCTTCCCCGTTACCTCTGTATCCTGCCGCGACCTGGCCGACCCCGCCGTTTTCCATGCCGGACAGTTCGACTGCCTGGTGCTGGCCGACAGTCCCCGCTTCCCTGCCGTCGCCTGGGATAATTTGAACACCTTCATCGGCGCGGGGGGGGACTTGGCCCTGCTGGGAGGGCACGCCTTCTCCCGCCCGGTCTTCGCCAACGCGGACGGTTGGCTCACGGCCGAAGAATACGCCCGGCAAACCGGTGAACGCCTCATGTCCGGCGAACGGGAGGCCCCCGCCCTGTTCCGCGTCCGCGAGGCGCCGCCCGACACCTGGAGCCGCGCCGCCTCCCGCCCCGCCGCCCCCTCCCGTATTCTCCATGAAACGGACGGGGAACGGGAGCACCTGCTGCTCGACTTGCGGGATATGCGCCGCTGGGCCTGGGACCTTTTCGAGCGGGACGTGGCACCGCTCGGCGACGGCCCATTCAACGCCCTCGGCTTTTGGGCGAAAGGGGATGATCGCACCGGAATCGCCTCCGTCTCGGTCCTCACCCGCGACCGGGAGACCTGGACCGCCGCCGTTCCCCTCGGCCTGGACTGGGCCTACCGCATCGTCCCGGCCAGCACCTTCGTCCGCAAGGAACAGAAAGACGGGGAGGCCGCTGGCCTCGATCTGTCCCGAGTGGCAACCATCCGAATCGGCTTGGCACCGGAAGCCAGCGGCCCCAACCTGGCCGAACGCCACACTCTCCGCTTCGGCGACATGGTGGCCCTCGCCTGCCCCGAAGACCTGGCGCAAACCCTGGCCCCCCTGCCCTTCCTGCTTGGGTTCGACGACTACGAATTCAACCGTTTGGACGGAGCCGAGCGCGTGGCCGCCGTTTCCGCCGACCATGCGTTGGCACCCCCCTTCGCCTACCAAGGCCCCGTCCGGGGGACGGCGGCCATCGGCTATTCGCTGCCGGGCCAGTCCGCCTATCTGCCGCTGCTCGAAGCGACGGACCGCCATGGTCGCCGCCGGGGATTCGCCGCCGGAGCTCTGGTCCACTTCGATGGCCCCCGCAAAAACAGCCAGATCGCCCTGTTCGGGGTCGAGGACGCCGCCTTTCAGACGGAGGTCCACGAGCGCTATCTACCCGCGCTGTTCGCCGCCTTCGCCACCGGCACCTGGATAACCCGGGCCGAGGAGGCGCAGCGGACCGCCCTCGAACGCCGCCTGGAACGAACCGCGCCGCCGCTGCCGCGACTCACCCTCCGGGATGGCCATTTCGTCGATCCGGAAGGGCGCCGGTTCTTCATGGTCGGCGCCAATTTCTACAACTCCTTCGACCGTCACTTCGGCGGGGACGGCCACTGGGACATGGACGAACTGGAACGGCTTTTCGAGCGCATGGAGCGGGCCGGGATCAACGCCCTGCGCATTCAGGGATTCGGGCGCATCAGCGGCAAGCCCGAGCGGCTCGAACCTTTCCTCGAACTCTGCCGCCGCCACGGCGTCTACATCCTGCCCGCCATCAATGTCGGGAAGGAACCGTTCCTGAAACAAGGCCGGGAAGCCATGCAGGAAGAGGCGCGCCGCACCGCCCGCCTCCTCAAGGACGAGAACGCCGTCCTCGGCTACGACCTGCAGAACGAACCCTACTGGTGGGAACTGGGCAACGCCCGCGACGGCGAGCAGACCCTGCGCCAGCGATTCCCCGTGGATGGCGAAGCTTGGAAACGCTACGAGGCGACCCTCGGCCTCGAAGTCAGCGGCTGGACCTCGACCTTCCCCGGCCTGCAAGGCCCCCTTGCCGAGCCCGAGGACCCCGCCATGCGCCAAGCCTGGGAAAACGTCAACCGCATCGTCGGAACCTGGATCGGCTGGCAGATCGAGGCCATCCGGGAAATCGATCCCGAGCGTCCCATCACGGTGGGCTACAACTGCCTCGACGGCTGCCTGCCGGCCAACGCCGTTCTGGACTTCATCTCGCACCACATCTACGAGCCCCCGACCAGCCTGCGCAATGTCCTCCGCAATGTCACCACCCTCGACCGTCTGCGCAACGTGTGGCCGGGGAAATCCGTTTCCCTGGGCGAGTTCGGCTATTCCACCGGGGACTACCTTGTGGGCCGAATCCCCGACGCCCACAGCCAGGCCGTCGGCGAGATGATCCATTTTCTCTATGCCCTGGCCCATGGCTACGACGGCGCCATGAAATGGCAGCTCTGCGACGCCCATCCCCTCTTTCCCGAAACGCAGCGGGCCTGGCTCGGCGACAAAACCCCCGCCGAACGGGCCCGCGAACTCCGTTTCGGGTTCTTCTATCCCGACGGTTCGCCCGCCGGCGGCGCCAAACCCATCGCCCAC
>LVAZ01000411.1 GCA_001603055.1 Victivallales bacterium Lenti_02 | reverse complement strand
GGGGACGGTGCGGCGGATTTCCTCCGCGGCGTCGACGGGCGGGGCGCCGGGGCGGGTGGACTCGCCGCCGATGTCGAGGATGTCGGCCCCCGCCGCGGCCAGTTCGCGGGCGTGGCGGAGGGCCTGGTCGAGGGCGGCGTGCTCGCCGCCGTCGGAGAAGGAGTCCGGCGTGGTGTTGAGAATACCCATGACCAGGGTGCGGTCGCCGAGTTCAAGGCATTGGTCGCGGAAACGGAAGCGCAGGGTTTGCATGGGCAGGCACAGTCTCTCTTGGTGTCGGGTGGGAATCCGGCCCTTGGTCGGCTATGCTTCCGGAGAACCAGCGGGCCGCAAGGCCAGAAGGAGACTCCGGATGCCGACGAGCATCGTTCTCGACACCAATGTACTGCTCTACGACCCCGATGCGATCTTCCAGTTCGGCGACGCCACCGTGCTGATTCCGATGGAGGTGATCGAGGAAATCGACCGTTTCAAGCACGACACCACGGAATCGGGTCGGAATTCGCGGCGGGCGGCGCGGGCTCTGGACGAGCTGCGGGTCGCCGGGTCCCTGGGCGAGGGCGTGGCCCTGGAGTCGGGGGGACGCCTCCGGGTGGTGCATGGTCCGCGCCATTGGCGCAATGCCGGCGACAGCGTCCTGCAGATCGCCCGCGAGATGCTGGAGCGGGACGAGCCGGTCGTGGTGGTGAGCAAGAACGTGAACCTGCGGATCAAGGCCGACACCCTGGGCATCGAGGTGCGCGACTACGAGGACAATCCGGGCTCGGACACGGACGAGTACCAGGGCTGGCACGAGATCGAGGCCGAGCCGAATGTGGTGGCCGCCCTGCGCGGCGGGCACGGGGTGCGGCCGACCTCCGTGCGCCTGCTTCCCCATGAGTATGTGATGCTGCGCGATCCGGCCGACTCCCGGCACGCCTGCGCGGGCAAGGTGGACGCGCAGGGGGGCATGGTCTGGCCGCTGATCGGCAGCACCCGCACGGTCTGCGGCATCCGGGGAGTCAATCTCCAGCAGACCTTCGCCATCGACGCGCTGCTCGACGACAGCGTCCGCCTCGTCACCCTCGCCGGGAAGGCGGGCACGGGGAAGACCCTGCTGGCCATCGCCGCCGGTCTGCACCAGGTCTTCGCCGACAACAAGTTCCACCGCCTGCTGGTGTTCCGCCCGACCATCGCGGTCAGCCGCGATCTCGGCTATCTGCCCGGCGGGCTGGACGACAAGATGCGCCCCTGGATGCAGCCCGTCTACGACGCCATCGAGCTGATCCGCAGCGAGGACCGCAAGCAGCCCTCGCGCATTCTGCCGAACGACATCCGCGAGTGCGACGAAATCCGGGTCGAGCCCCTGACCTATATCCGCGGGCGCAGCATTCCCAATCAGTTCATCATCATCGACGAGGCCCAGAATCTGACCCCGCTCGAGGTGAAGACGGCCATCACCCGGGTCGGCGCGGGCAGCAAGATCGTCGTCACCGGCGATCCGCACCAGATCGACAATCCCTATGTGGATTTCCACTCGAACGGGCTGATCGCCCTGGTGGACCGCTTCCGGGAGAGCCGTCTGTCCGCCCACATCACCCTGGTGAAGGGCGAACGCAGCGAGCTGGCCGAGACGGCGGCGAATCTGCTCTAGCGGCGGTTGCGTCCTGCCGCGGACCGTCTACAGTTGGGAATCGGGATGGATATTCCTTTTCCACAGGCTAGCGACGGAGTCACGGCAATGCAGGAACTGGCGGTATTCGGCGGTCCCCGGACGGTGCCGGCGGGGATGGTGAAGACTTGGCCTCCGCTGACGCAGGAGGACCGGGACGCGGTGATGGCGGTGTTCGACTCGAATATCCTGCACGGCACCTCGGCCCCCAACGCGGTGGCCCTGCAGCGCGAGTTCGCCGAGTTTCTCGGGGTCAAGCACTGCCTGGTCACCAACAGCGGCACCTCGGCCCTGCACATGGCCATCGCCGCGCTGGGCATCGGGCCGGGCGACGAGGTCATCGTGCCCGCCTTCACCTACTGGAGCACGGCGGCGGCGGTGCTCCACCACAACGCGATCCCGATCTTCGTCGATATCGATCCGGTGTCCTTCTGTCTCGATCCGGACAAGATCGAGGCGGCGATCACGGACCGGACCAAGGCTCTTTTCCCGGTCCACATCCACGGCATGCCGGCGGACATGGACCGGATCATGGCGATCGCCCGGAAGCACAAGCTGCTGGTGATCGGCGACGCCTGCCAGGCCCATGGCGCGGCGGTGAACGGGCGCAAGGTGGGCACCATCGAGGACACCTGCGGCTTCAGCACCAACCGCTCGAAGAACCTGTCGAGCGGCGAGGGCGGCCTGTTCGTGACCAACAACGACGAGGCGTTCCGCGTGGCCGACATGCTGCGCCAGTTCGGCGAGGTGCTGGTCCACGGCCAGGAGCGGGAATACAACGCCTACGGGCTGGGCTGGATGTACCGCCAGCACGAATTCATCAACGCCTTCTGCCGCTCGCAGCTCCGCCATCTGCCCGAGAACAACGCCCGGCGCCTCGAGTTCGCCCAGTATCTCACCGCCGCGCTGGCGGAGATTCCCGGTCTCAAGGGACCGGCCACCCCGCCGGGCCGCGAGCCGGTGTACTTCAGCTACATCGTGCGCTTCCGGCCCGAGGAACTGGGGCTGGATCTGCCCGTCCCCGTCTTCAAGGCGGCGGTGCAGAAGGCGCTGGCGGCCGAGGGCATTTCGCTGGGGCAGTGGCAACGGGTTCCCGTCCCCGCCCAGTCGGTCTTCCAGGACATGGAGGGCTACGGCAAGGGCTGTCCCTGGAACTGCGCCCTCTACGGCAAGCAGATACGCTACCGGGGCGAGGACTACCCCGAAACCCTCAGATTTATCGCCGAGCATGCGTATCTGGGCGGAGTGTATCCTCCCAACACGATGGAACTCATGGAGCTTTTCGTGGCTGGTCTGCGCAAGGTCATGGCCCGGCCGGATGCCATCCAGCGCCTGGCTCAGGCGGGTTGAAGCGGTCCTGCGTTCGCCAGCCCCGAACTAGAATGGGTTTGAGTGGGTTTCTCCGTTGCACGTTTTCCGAATATGTGGTATGTTATGCCCGAAGTGGGGTTCCCGCCCTGCTCGCCCCCTTTCATCCCTTCGTTTTTCCCCGACGTTTTTTGTTCCCAGCCGTGTTCCGCTCCTACCCACCATGTGGTGGTCGCCAACTCCAGGAGGTGTACGAAGATGAGCGCACGTTTCGGTAAGAGCCTGTTCAAGAGTCTCGTCGTCTGCTGTTTCGTGGGGAGTCTGTCCGCCGCCCTTGTCCGGGCCGAGGAAGAGAAGGCCCAGTTCCCGCCGGCCGACTATGCCTTTGTCCGTTCGCTGCGGGGGACCATGCAGGGGCCTGGGTGGAAGGGTGCCGCCTCCCTCGAAGCCCGTCTTGCCGCCTGGCGCAGCGACCTCAACATGTACCAGCCGGGCCAGAATCCGATTTCGGCCCGCTACATCGTGACCTGCTACGGCGGAGTCATCGATCTGCGCCATTTCCTCTACACCGCCAACAAGGTTCTGGCCGCTCAGAGCGACAAGGACTACTGGAAGGGGCTGGGTCGTCCGCTGGAGGAGCGCTATGCGAACCGTCCCTACCGCAACCCCCTCGCCCGGCCCTTCCGGAATCCCGAGTACCAGATTCAGTTGGCTCTCTACGACACCTACTGCATCGAGCGCGGCCGCGAATACGGGTTGGCCAAGGTGGTCGAGTCGGCCGAGGATATGCAGGCGCTGATCGAGGGCAAGTATTGGCAGTGTACCCCCGAGGACCTGCCCAGCAGCGCCCTCGGCGCCGCCTTCGCCCGCACCCTGATGAATCGCCGCGATCCGCTGGCCATCGACGTCGAGGCGGAACTCGGCAAATTCCTGGCCCCCTTTGTTCCGGTATCCGACAAGGTGCGCGAGCAGATCGGCCACAGCGAGGCGGTGTTCGGCATCGCGGACAGCAAGGCGGAGCCGATTCCGCCGGAACGCCTGGTCTGGTTCACCGCCGAGCCGCTGATGATTGGCGCCCTGATCAACGAGCGCGCGCAGAAGGCCGGCGTGGGCAAGGTCTGCGACGAGGTGAAGGACGGCAAGGAAGGTCTGGCGAAGGCCGGCTATGAAGTGGCCGACATCGCCGGGGGCCTGCCCCTGATGATCCGTCCCATCCAGAAGTAACTGGAAAACCGGCCGCCGAGGCCGGGCTGTGTTGAACGTGCGAAGGGTCGGCCGTCCGCCGGCCCTTCGTTTTTTGGGCCTCATCATGGATAGTTTCAAACTACATGCCGAGTATCGGCCGGCGGGCGACCAGCCGGAGGCGATCGCGGCCCTGTCCGCAGGTGTCCGGCACGGCGAGCGGTTCCAGACTTTGCTCGGGGTGACCGGTTCGGGCAAGACCTTCACCATGGCGAACGTCATCGCCGAGCTGGGCCGCCCGGTGCTGGTGGTGTCCCACAACAAGACCCTGGCCGCACAGTTGTACAGCGAGCTG
This sequence comes from Victivallales bacterium Lenti_02, assembly GCA_001603055.1. Taxonomy (GTDB): domain Bacteria; phylum Verrucomicrobiota; class Lentisphaeria; order Oligosphaerales; family Lenti-02; genus Lenti-02. The sequence goes on along the minus strand of LVAZ01000411.1, from coordinate 3,834 downwards.
AAGAGCTTCTTCCCAGAGAACGCCGTCGAGTATTTCGTCAGCTACTACGACTACTACCAGCCGGAGGCGTACATCCCGCAGACGGACACCTACATCGCCAAGGACGCCTCGATCAACGACGAGCTGGAGAAGCTGCGCCTGGCGGCCACCAGCTCGCTTCTGCAACGGCGGGATGTGATTGTGGTGGCCAGCGTGTCCTGCCTGTATGGTCTGGGCTCCCCCGAGGACTTCGCCGCCATGCAGGCCAAGGTGTGCATCGACGGCGAGCTGGTCCGCGACGAACTCCTGCGGCGGCTGGTGGAAATCCAGTACGAGCGCAACGATGTCGCCCCCTCGCGCGGCATGTTCCGGGCGGCGGGCGACACGGTGGACATCTACCCCTCCTCCCGGGACGACTATCTGCGGGTCGAGTTCTGGGGCGACGTGGTGGACCGGGTGACCCGGCGGGACAGCCTGACCCACGCGGTGCTCGAGGAAGTGCCCGAGGCCGTCGTTTTCCCCGCCAAGCATTTCGTGCTGCCCCAGGAGCGCATCGACGCGGCGAAGGGCGCGATTCTGGCGGAGCTGGACGAGCAGGTGCTCCAGTTCGAGCGCAAGGGCTTGCTGGTCGAGGCCCAGCGTCTGCACCAGCGCACCATGTACGACCTTGAAATGCTGAGCGAGATCGGCTATTGCTCGGGCATCGAGAACTATTCGCGGCATCTGGCGGGCCGGGAGCCGGGTTCCCGCCCCTACACCCTGATCGACTATTTCCCCGACGACTTCCTCACCGTCATCGACGAGTCCCATGTGACCCTGCCCCAGATCCGGGCCATGTTCCATGCGGACCGGAGCCGCAAGCAGGTGCTGGTGGACAACGGGTTCCGCCTGCCCTCGGCGCTGGACAACCGGCCCCTGTCCTTCGCCGAGTTCGAGGATTTGCAGAAACACACGGTTTTCGTTTCGGCCACGCCGGGCCCCTACGAGCTGGAGCGGACCACCCCGGTGGAGCAGGTGGTGCGGCCCACGGGCCTGCTCGATCCCGCCATCGAGGTGCGCCCTCTGGAAACCCAGATCGACGATGTGATCCACGAAATCCGCGCCTGCGCCGAGCGGGGCGAACGGGTGCTGGTGACGACCCTGACCAAACGCACGTCGGAGGACTTGGCCGACTATCTGCGGGATCTGAACGTGCGCGCCCGGTACCTGCATTCGGAGCTGGACGCCATCGAGCGGGTCGAGGTGCTGCGCGCCCTGCGCTCGGGGGATTTCGACTGCCTGGTGGGGATCAACCTGCTGCGCGAGGGGCTGGACCTGCCCGAGGTGGCCCTGGTGGCGGTGCTGGACGCGGACAAGGAGGGGTTCCTGCGTTCGGAAACTTCGCTGCTCCAGACGGCGGGCCGGGCGGCGCGCAACGTGCAGGGCCGCGTCATCCTCTACGCGGAACGGGTCACCGACAGCATGCGGCGGGTGATCGAGACCACCGTCCGCCGCCGCGCCAAGCAGGAGGTGTACAACCGCGAGCACGGCATCGTGCCGCGCACCGTGAACCGGCCCATGCAGGCCAGCCTCTACAGCGTGGACCCCGAGGAGGTGGTCGAGTCGATGGTCGGGGAAGAGGCGGCGGACTACGATGTGTCCGAGACGGTCCGCCAGTTCGAGAAGGAGATGCTCGAAGCCGCCGAGGCCCTGGAATTCGAGCGCGCGGCCATGCTGCGCGATCAGATTAAGGAACTCAGGGCGGGGATGTAGCCGGTTTCTACTGGCGGGGGAGGAAGAGGAAGAACTCGGCGCCTTTGCCGGGTTCGCTTTCGAGGTGGATCCAGCCCTGGTGGTTGACGATGCAGCCGTAGGCCATGGCCAGCCCCATGCCGGTGCCCTGGCCCACGGCCTTGGTGGTGAAGAAGGGTTCGAACACCTGGCCTCGTATCGCTTCGTGGATGCCGCAGCCGTTGTCGCGCAGGCGGATGCAGATGTAGTGCTCGCAGGGGCCGGCTGTTTCCGGGCGCTGGGTCCAGCCGGGGGTGAATTCGGCGGCGGGTTCGGCGCGGAGGACGATGCGCCCGTCCGGGCGTCCTTGCTCGCCGATGGCGTCGCGGGCGTTCAGCAGAAGGTTCATCAGGACCTGCTGGAGCTGGGTTTCGTCGCCCCGGACCAGCATGCGGTCGGGGGCCAGGACCAGTTTCAGCTCGATGTTCTGCTTCGCCAGCGGGGCGAAGAGGCTGCGGACGCTTTCGAGCAGGTTCGCCACATCCACGGCGGCGATGGTGTATTTGCCCTTGCGGGCGAAGCCGAGGAGTTGCTGGGTCAGTTCGGCGGCGCGGGAGGTGGCCGTCTCGATGTTGCCCAGCATGGCGTCCTGGACTTCGGACTTGGGGGGAGGATAGGTGCGGATGCGTTCGAGGCTGCAGCGGATGGTGTGGAGCATGTTGTTGAAGTCGTGGGCCACTCCGCCCGCGAGCTGGCCCACCGCTTCCATGCGCTGGGAATGGACCAGTTGCTGGGCCAGATGCTCGCGCTCGCGTTCGAGGGCGCGGCGCTGGGTGATGTCGCGGGCGACGATCACGGCCACCGGCTTCTCGTTCAGATTGGCGCTGGTGGCCGCCGCGTCCAGTTCCAGCGTCTGCCCGTCGGCGCCTTCCGCCGTCCATTCCCGATGGGCGGTTTTCGGATTCGGCGATTCGGCCGCGCCATTGCCGGCCAAGGAGGTCCAGAAGGCATCCCACTGGAGCGCCTCCTCGCCTTCCCGCACGAAGTCGGCGAAGGCGAGGGGGCAGTCGCGGAAGCGTTTGGCACCCAGCGCGCGCATGGCGCCTTCGTTGGCGTTGAGGAGATTGCCCTGGGCATCGACCAGGAAAATGAGGTCGCTGCTGTTCTCGACGACGAGGCGGTAGCGTCCCTCCCATTCGGCCAAGTGGCGCTGGAGTTCCTGGGAGCGCCCGTAGCCGCCGAAGAAATCGAGGACGATATCGAGGGGGCGGCGTTTGCCGATGGCTTCGGTTTCATGGAAGCGCAGGTAGAAGGTGCAGAGGACGCTCAGCCAGAGCAGAGCGAGGCCCCGGGCGAAAAAGGTTTCGCGGAGCATGGCCCACCAGCCCTCGAGATTCGGATAGGCGCAGAGCTGGAAGAGGAAGGAGTCGATCACCTGGGTGAAGACAAGGGTGCCGAAGACGGAGAAGAAGAGCCGCGCCCGCCGGTTGTGGAAAATCTGGAAGAGGATGGGGAGGATGAAGAGGTCCACCCCCTGGGCGACGAAGGAGGCGAAGACCAGACGACGGCCGTGGGTGAAAATCTCGTAGAGGAAACTTCCCAGCTCGGATTCCTGGCCGACGCAGTGGTTGGCGATGATGTTCGCCATGTAGTAGAAGCCGAAGATGACGGCCAGAAAGCCCAGGATCATGCGCTGGGCCGCCAGGGTGCCGTCCACCACGTAGACCACGAGCAGGGCCACCAGATAGGGGGCCATGAGCACGGTATGTCCCAGGTTGACCTGGAACCCGGCGATGCCGGGGTCCACCATGATGTTGGTGGAACCGACGATCTGACCGAGGATGAAGAACATCCCCAGCGTCAGGTAGAACGCCGCGTGCCCGATCTGCTTGCGCAGGCTGTGGAACAGCAGAAGCGTCACCATCACGAACGTCAGTTCCAGAAAGGCCAGGAACAGCGTTCCCATTGACGGGGTCTCCGGCTATCCCTCGGGCGAGGGCGGCATGCAAGACGATGGCACTCCGTTCCGCCGCGCGTCCGCCACCGGGGCGGGGACGGATAGGGAGGGTGGACTACTTCGCCTTCTCGGGCTTGGGCGCGTCCTTGGCCTCTTCGGGCTTGGGCGCTTCGGGCTTGGGCGCGTCC
>LVAZ01000410.1 GCA_001603055.1 Victivallales bacterium Lenti_02 | reverse complement strand
GGCCCTGCCCCAGTATCTCATCCAGCAGGGCTACGAAACCACCGGGATCGGCAAGACCTACGATCCCCGCTGCGTCGAGAAGCTGGACGAGCCCTCCTGGTCCATCCGCTACGCCTCCGAACCCCTGGTGTTCCACCCGGACGCGCCGCGCCCGAGCCAGGGCTACCAGCATCCGAAGACCAAAGAGGCCATTGAGGCGGGCCGCGAGGCCATCAAGGGGCGGACCTTCACCAGCGGCAGCGCCCGCAACCGGGCCCTGGCGGAAGCCGCCGGGGAATGGGCCGCGCCCGCCACCGAGTGCATGGACCTGCCCGACGACGCCTATCCGGACGGGGCGCTGGCCGCCGCCGGCTGTAACCTGCTCGACAAACTCGCCGCCGGAGGCAAGCCCTTCTTCCTCTCGGTCGGCTTCCTCAAGCCCCATCTGCCCTTCGTGGCGCCGAAACGCTACTGGGACCTCTACGATCCCGGAAAAATCGCCATCCACGCCTTCCAGGAGAAGGCCCGGAACGGGGTCGAGATCGCCTACCACGATTCCGGCGAGCTGCGCTCCTACAGCGACATCCCGATCCGGGGCGACTTCCCGCCCGAGATGCAGATTCGCCTGCTCCACGGCTACCGGGCCTGCGTGAGCTACATCGACGCCCAGGTCGGCAGGCTGCTCGACAAACTGGCCGCGCTCGGCCTCGCCGAATCCACCGTCGTCTGCCTCTGGGGCGACCACGGCTGGCATCTGGGCGACCATGCCATGTGGTGCAAGCACTCGAATTTCGAGCAGGCGGTGCGCGCCCCGCTCATCATCGCCTCGCCGGACCTTCCCGGCGGGCGCAAGTCCAACTCCCCCACCGAGTTCGTGGATGTGTTCCCGACCCTCTGCGCGCTGGCCGGGGTGGAGATTCCGGGGCACCTCCAGGGCAAGAGCCTGGTGCCGGTGATGGAAGACCCCGCCGCCAAAGTGCGGGCCGCCTCCCTGGCGCAGTACCCGCGCGGCATCGACGGCCAGCCGGTCATGGGCTACACCCTGCGCGACGAGCGCTACCGCTACGTGAAATGGCTGCAGATGAACTACCGCGCGGGCCAGCGCCAGGGGCTGCTCGTCGGCCGCGAGCTGTACGACTACGAGACCGATCCCCACGAAACCGTGAACCAGGCGGAAAACCCCGAATTCGCCGCCGTGGTGGCGCGTTTCGAGGAGGTTTTCGCGGACCTGGGCGTGGCCCAGCATACCGGCCTCTACAAGCCAGTGACGGAGCAGCCGGTCCAGGACGGGGTCGGCCCCAACCAGTACAACGGGCTGGGGACCAATGTGACCAGCAGCCGGGTCGCGGTGGCGGGGCAGCCCTTCGCCGAAGCCTGGGAGGTCGCGGTCACCGTGCTGCCTGAACGGTCTTCCGGCGCCGCCTACAAGCGGCCGGTCATGATTGCCCTGGCGGCCGGCAAGACCTACCGGCTCAGCTTCTTCTGCCGCAGCGAGGGCGGGGCGGAATTCAACGCCATTTTCCAGAGCGGCGGCGCCCCCTACACCAGTCTCGACCGGAAGCGGGTGGTGGCCGACGGCACCTGGCAGAAGATCGAGCTGATCGCCAAGCCCGAGGCGAACTACGAGCCGGGAAAATCCGTGCTCACCTGCCATCTGGGCGAGCGTCTCCAGACCGTGCAGTTCGCCGCCGTCGCCGCCGAGGAAATCGAGTAGGCCAGTCCGGTCAGCGGGTTTCCTTGCGGATCGCCTGGACCGCGTCGTCGAGTTTCTGCAGGAACCGGGAGCGGTCGCGGTCGTCCAGCGGCGGGGGGCCGCCAGTGATCTCCCCGGCCCCGCGCAGGTCGGCGAGGAGGTCGCGGGTGGCGACCGCGCCGCCGATGTTGCGCTCCGTGAAGACGGTTCCGGTCGGCCCGATCACCCGGGCGCCAAGGGGGATGCAGCGGCTGGCCAGCAGAATGTCGGCGGTCACGACGATGTCGTGCCGCTCGACCTGCCCGGCGATCCAGTCGTCCGCCGCGTCGGGCGCGCTGCCGACCACCACGAGGGAAATCCAGGATTCGTCGGGAATCCGCATGGGCGAGTTGGCCACCAGAGTGACCCGCAGGCCGCAGCGGCGGGCGACACGATACACCTCCTGCTTCACGGGACAGGCATCGGCATCGACGAAAAGGTGCAGCACCAGAACCTCCATAACTCACCGCCAAGCCGAAGGGGCAGTGGACGCAGTGGACGCAGTGGACTCAGTGGACGCAGTAGCGGAAAGCCGGGGACAATTTCCTTCATACTTCATACTTCATCTTTCATCCTTTCCCAAACGGCCCGGCGGGCTCGCCATTCGCAAATTGGCGGTTCGGGAGTAAGCTGAGGCGAAGTGATTGCCGCGTTCTGGGTGAGGTCCCGCATGTCCTTCCGCCGGTTCTTCCGCTATGGTTCGCTGACGGTCATTCTGCTGGGTGGCGCGTGGTTGCTGCGGCCGCCGCCGGCGGAGCGCCGGGATACGGTTGGCGAGGCGGGCGACGAGCCGGGGCAGGGGGTGCGGTTCGTGCTCAAGGTGGCGCCGGGAGGGTCCTATCTGCCCGGCACCCAGCCCTTCGGCCTGGATTTGACCCTGCGCGGGCTGAGCGACGTGGTGGCGGATTTCGAGCGGCGCTTCCCGGACACCCGGATCGAGATCATCAACGTGCCGGGGGTGCGCGAGTATCTGGTCACGCAACTGTCGAGCGGCCAGGCGCCGGACATCATCAACGTGAACGTCGAGGACGTCTGGACCGACGTGCAGAAGGGCTGGTATGTGCCGCTCGATGCCTTCCTTGAAGCGCCGAATCCCTTCGTGGTGGAAAAGGGCGATCCCGAGCTGCCGGGAAGCCGGGCGTGGTGGGACATGTTCACCTATCAGGGCATCAGCCGCGGCAAGGCCGCACCCGACGGCCTGAACTACTGCCTGAGCTACGACATGATCGAGACGGGCATCTACTACAACCGGAGCCTTTTCGAGCAGTGGGGCGTCGCCCCGCCCGAAACCTGGGAGGAGTTTCTGGCGATTCTCGAACGGGCGCGGGCCGAGGGCAAGATTCCCCTGCTCATGGGGCTCTGGACCTTCAGCGACTGGTGTACGGACCTCTTCTTCGACCAGCTCTACTACGACCTGCTGCCGGGCATCGACCTGATCCAGGACCCCGTGCGGGAGCAGTACCTCCAGGGCTATCTGGACTGGGACGAACTCGCCTTCCTCTTCCGCAAGGGGTTTTTCCACCGGACCGATCCGCGCTACCGCGAGATTTGGCGCCTGATGCATGAACTCAAGCAGTACACCAACCGGGACATGATGGGGACCGACCAGCTCCGCGAGTTCGTGACCGGGAACGCGGCCATGCTGTGGAGCGTCAGCGCCATCGGCTTCCGGCTCCAGGCCGACCGGGACCTGGGCTTCGACTGGGGCGTCTTCTACCTGCCCCGGTTCACCAAGGCGACGACCCCCTACGCCTCGGAAGTGGAGATGTGCGTGATCGGGGGCTCGGGAACCCAGCTCGAAATCACCTGCTCGGCATTGGGGGACACGGACCCGGCCCTGCCCCAGGCCGAGCGCATGGCCCGGTCCGAGCGCCTCCGGCGCACGGTCGCCTTCCTCCAGTTCCTCTGCGTGCCCGAGAACTACGCGCGCATCGTCAACGAATATCCCTGCATGGTGCCGAACATCCGGGGGGTCGAGGCCCTGCCGGTGCTCAAGCCTTTC
>LVAZ01000409.1 GCA_001603055.1 Victivallales bacterium Lenti_02 | reverse complement strand
GATTCGAGAAGGACTTGCACCTCCTTGCATGTCGCGCTCACTGGCGCACTAGCCCGGGGCATGTCGCCCCGGGTCTGGAGTTTGGCAGAAGTCGGTATTGGCATTCGAGCCCACCTTCCGGTGGGCGATATATCGTAGCCCACGGCGGGAGCCGTGGGAAAGGCGGAAAATAGGAATTGAGCCCTCCCCCGGAGGGCGGCATATCGGTTCTTGGCCGTCAGCCCAAGATTGACGCCTCCCCTACGCGGGCTGACGCCCTTGCGGAATATGCCGCCCTCCTTGCGGGGGCTCGGAATCAAATCCCCTCCGTACCCAGGGCTCACGCCGCTGGGCTACGATATTTCGCCCTCTGGCGAGGGCTCGAATCCCAAGACAGGAACAGGTTTGTGCCCCGCTTGGTTGGTCGAGGTGCCTCCAATATGCAGTCGCCTGCGAGGACCCAAGACCCAAGGCTGGTTTTAGCCAGGCTTGAGCCTTGGCCAATCCGCCGCCATGGGAAGCCAACATCGTTTCTGGAAGTCGGGTCAGGAACGGATTTCTGCCAAACTCCAGACTTGGGGCACGTCGCCCCAGGTTTGGTCCGGGAAACGAGATTTGCCCTGAATGGGCAGGACAAGCGATTCCGACAGCGATGCCAATAGCGATGCCGATGATGTTGGCGTGATGACGGCTACCCCCCCACCTGCCGGGTCGCCCATTCGCCCAGATGGGGTTGGGCGCGGCAGGCGTGGATTTCGCGGGTGGAAGGGGAGAGGATGACGGTGGCGTTGGTGCTGACTCCTTCGACGTCGTGACGGCAGATGCAACGGTTGGGGCCGCCCTCGTGGTCGGCGAGCAGGCGTTTCAAATCCTCGACGCCGAGGGGGCCGGGATGGCTGTCGAGCAAGTCGCGGAGACGCTGCTGGCGGTGGCTGGAGGAAGGAGTGGGCGCGGTCGCCTCCAGGGCGGCGATTTCCGGGCTGAGGGCGTGGTTGCAGTGGACGAAAATCCCGGACGCCACCTCGAAGCGGACCGCCTGCCGGGCGCTGCATTCCAGGCCGAAAGCCACGCCGCCGGGTCCGGCCGCGTAGTAGTAGTGGGCACCCGCGCGGGGGGCCTGGCAGATGCTGTCCACCGCCTCGGCGAGGGATCGGGAACGCAGGGCGCGGTGCAGGACGGTGAGATACTGCACGCCCACCCGCGCGTCGGTGGTCTGCAAGTTGGTGTTGCCGACGGCGATGCCCGCGGCGTTGATGCCGATGAGGGTCAGGCAACCGGAAAGGGTGAGGCACCAGGTTTCGGGAGCGTCGTCGGGCCGGCGGTGGACCAGCCGCACGAAGGGCATGTTGTCGGTTTGCAGGTCCCAGGTCTGGCCCAGCAGGAGCTGGCCGCCAGCCGCCCGGTCGCCGGCCACGATGAAGCTCGAACAGCCGACGCCGTCGGGCGGCGGGCCGAAGCCCAGCACGTCGCGCAGATCGGTCAGGCCCTGCATGGCGTAGAGCTGCTCGGGGGCGAGGTTGGCGCCGCGGGCGATGCCGAGGAATTCCCGGTAGCCGACGGGGTCGTAGGCGGCGGTGGGCTCCAGGCAGTCGCGGGCGATGCCGAGCACCTGCTCCGGACGGAAGGTCCGGCCTTTGCCGGCGGCGAAGCGGATGGCGGCTTCGAGGCGGACGGCGTACAGCTCGCGGATTTCCTCGCGGCATTGTTCGCCGAAGGTCTCGCCCATGTGTTCCGGCGAACCGGCCAGTTCGATGATCGGCAGTTTGTAGGTCATGGATAGAGCCTCAATCCGCAGTGTTGGCAGGTTTTCTGGGGCGGGAAGCTGATGCTGCTGGCCGGGGTGTAGGTTTCTTTGGTCACGGTCTGGACAAAGAAGAAGTCGTGGCATTTGGGGCATCGGCTCCGGTGCAGCCGGTACGCCCGACCACAGTTCATGGCGGAGGTTGGCGGCCGACTACGGCTGGTCCGTCCCGAAATGTTGGTGGAACAGCTCTTTCGCCTTCTGGAAGCCCTCCTCGCTCACGGCAACCGAGCGGGCCTTGCCCTTGGGGTTGCTGATCCAGCCTTTCTCGTGGAGCCGGTCCATCGTGTTCCAGTCGAACCCCTTCCAGGCCCGGGTTCCCAAACGCTCATCCCAGGCGCCCATGACCAGATAGAGCAGGGCCAGGGTCATCTCGTCGACTTTGTCCTTGTCATAGTTCATGGTTCCGCTCCTCAGACAGGAATGACAGGGTCTATTCCGAACGTGTGGTGCCAAGGTCCGGCCCGTCGGGCTCCTGGTATTTGGCGGTGATGCCGCCATAGGCCAGCAGGCCGACGAGCGCGATGAACACCAGGACATCGGGGCACACGGTCCAGCGCCTTGGCTTCCGGCGCAGCAGGAACTGATTCAGGGTACCGAGCGAAAGATAGGCGAGGCCAACCGCCGCGCCGATTGCCGCAAAGACGAGTATCATGCCCAGCGCCTCCTGCCCGTCGCCGGGGTAGGTGTTGCCCCAGGCCATGTGCGAGCAAGGCAGGGCCAACAGAATCCCGGCGGCGAAGAGGGCGCGGAGTGCCAGCAATGGTGCGTGGTGTTTCATGGCCAAGGTACGGTAGTGAAGGCCCCCGCGATGTCAAGGAAGGGCAGAGGGGCCAGCAAGTTGGCGATTCCTGGCCGAGGGCATATGGTCTGGAACGGAACCCAAGCAGGAGAATCCCCATGCGCTCGTCCCTGTGGCCGCTTTGCCTGTTGTTTGCCCTTGCCGTCCCTGCCGTCGAATGGAGCGCGGGAGACACCCGGCTCGCGCTGGACGACGGGACGGGACAGCTCGCCGAGCTGCGCCGGGGCGACGGCCCGAATCTGCTGTCGCCGACGGGCGACGCCGGGCTCTGGCGGCTGGTTCTCCGGCGGGCCGACGGGACGCAGACCACGCTCGATCCCGCCCAGGCCGAGAGCTTTTCCGTCCAGGCCGACGGCGACGGCCTGCGCCTAACGTGGCGCGGGGTCCGCGCCCCCGGCCAGCCGGACGCTCTCGCGGTGACCGCCACGGTGCGGGCGGGCGCTTCCGGCAAGAGCGAATGGCGGCTCGAAGTCGAGGGCCGGCTCGCGGGGGCTCTGTGGAGCGTGGAGTTCCCCCGGGTCTGCGGCATCCGTTCGCTGGGGGCAAGCCGTCTGGCGGTCCCGCTCTATCTCGGGCGCGTGGTGACCAATCCCGCCGTCAACAACTACAGCCTCACCCTCGGCTATCCCCAGCCCGCCTCGATGCAGGCTTTCGCCTACTGGACGCTGCCCGGCGACGGTACCCCCGCCGAATCACCCGAGGCCGAAACCGGCTGGCTGCCCGACGAATCCGGTGCCGAGGGACTCTACCTCGCCGCCGAGGACGGGGCGGGCCACTACAAGCAGTTCGTCGTCAAGGCCGACCGCGCGGCGGGCACGCTTTCCTGGTGGGTCGAGCACATTCCCGGTCTCGCCACTTGGCCTCTGTCGACCGACGGCGAGCCGCAGCGGGTCCGCTACGAAACCCCCTATCCCGTGGTCCTCGCCGCCTATCAGGGCGACATGCAGGAGGGGGCTGGGCTCTATCGGGATTGGGCCAAGGACCAAGTCTGGTGCCAGCGCGGCAAACTGGAGACGTGGCCGGACAAGGTCAAGCCCGGTTCCGAGGAGGAGGCCCGGTGGACGCCGCCCTGGTTCCGCGAGTTGGCCTGCTGGCTGAAGTTCTACCACGAACCCGCCAAGATTCTGCCCGAGTTCGCCGCCTATCAGG
>LVAZ01000408.1 GCA_001603055.1 Victivallales bacterium Lenti_02 | reverse complement strand
GGGGGGGGCGGCGGGGGTTTGCTCCTCCCACCAGCCGTCGTTGCCGCCCGTCCTGCCGCCGCCTGCCTCCCGCTGCTCGCGCACGGCCTTGACCACCTGCACGCCGAGGGCGATGACCACGATCAGAATGGTGATGAGCGTTTCCATGGGCCGGGCCTACTGCTGGGGACGCTGGCCGCCACCCTCGTCGCCGACGATGTTGTTGCGCATCTCCGTGTCGGCCTTGAGGTTTTCCATGCGGTAGTAGTCGAGCACGCCGAGGTTGCCGTCGCGGAGGGCGGCGGCCATGGCCAGGGGGACTTCCGCCTGGGCGGCGATGACCTTGGCCTGCATTTCCTGGACGCGGGCCTTCATTTCCTGCTCGACGGCGACGGCCTGGGCGCGGCGGACTTCGGCGTTGGCCTGGGCGACGCGCATGTCGGCCTGGGCCTGGTCGGCCTGCAGCTTGGCGCCGATGTTCTCGCCCACGTCCACGTCGGCGATGTCGATCGAGAGGATTTCGTAGGCGGTGCCGCTGTCGAGGCCCTTCTCGAGGACGCGCTTGGAGATGAGGTCGGGGTTTTCGAGGACGCTGGCGTAGCTCATGGCGGAGCCGATGGTGGTGACGATGCCCTCGCCGACGCGGGCGATGATGGTTTCCTCGGTGGCGCCGCCGACCAGGCGTTCGAGGTTGGCGCGGACGGTGACGCGGGCCTTGGCCTTGAGCTGGATGCCGTCCTTGGCCACGGCGTCGATGGTGAGCCGGCCCTTGCTCGGGTCGGGACAGTCGATGACGCGGGGGTTGACGGAGACGCGGACGGCGTCGAAGACGTCGCGCCCGGCGAGGTCGATGGCGGCGGCACGGGCGAAGTCCAGCTCGATGCCCGCCTTGTCGGCCGCGATCAGGGCGTTGACCACGTTGAGCACGTCGCCGCCCGCGAGGTAGTGGGCCTCGATGTGGTCCGTCTCGATGCCGGTGATGCCGCATTTGCGGAGGCGGATGAGGGCGTCGACGATGAGGGCGGGGGGCACGTGGCGCAGCTTCATGCCGATCAGGTTCAGGATGCCGACGTGGGCCTGGGAGGCCAGGGCCCGCACCCAGACGTTGAGGAAGTAGAAGAAGGTGAAGGCGAAGACGATGGCGACCAGGATGAGGGGGATGGCGATGAGTATCAAAAGGGGGTTGGCGGCGGCGGCAAGCGGCAGTGGCATGATGGTGTCTCCCTTGTTGCGATTTGCCCGGTTAGGGGTTGGCGGCGGTTACGGACGGGGTTTCGTTATCCTCGATGGCCGTGACGACCACGCGGTTGCCTTCGACCTTGATGACCCGGACGGGCTGGTTGGCGGCGATGCGCTCGCCGCGGGTGACCACGTCCAGGCGGTTGCCGTTGACGATGGCGATGCCGGCGGGGCGGAGGGGGGTGTGGGACACGCCTTCGGCGCCGACCAGCTCCTGCTGCCGGGGATCGAATCCATGCCAGTCCTTGGCGTCGTTGCCCAGCACGATCCGGCGGCCGATGGGGCTCCTGGGGAAGAACTTGAGCCAGAGGTAGAAGCCCAGCAACCCCGCCGCGAGCGAGATCACCAGCAGGGCCAGACCCCAGGTGGCGCTGTGGATGAAACCCGCGACGATGGCCACCGCCACCAGCAGCGCGCCGATGGTCCCCAGCACGCCCCCGGGCACGAAGACCTCGAAGAGGACCAGGACGAAGCCGGCCACCAGCAAGCCGATGATGCTACCAGTCTCCATGATTTCGGAGTTCCACCTGTTGCCGTCGGGGATACGAGATACCGGGAAGAGCAACTGTCCCTCCGCCAATGTAGAGAGGGTGCGGGGTTCTGCAACCCGGCGGGCGGTTTTTCGCGGCCGGCAGCCTACCGGCCCCCGGTTTCCGCCACCAGAGCGGCCATGCCGGCGGCCATGCGGGAGCGGTCGAACAGGGTGCAGGCGCGGCGGCGGGCGGCCTGGCCCAGGCGGGCGCGCAGGTCCGCGTCGCGGCAGAGACGGGCGAGGCACTGGCCCAGACCGGGCACATCGCCGGGCTCGACCAGAAAGCCGGTTTCGCCCTCGGCGATCACCTCGGGCATGCCCCCGGCCCGGCAGCCGACCACCGGCTTGCCCCAGGACATGGCTTCGAGAAACACCAGCCCGAAGGACTCGTAGTTCGAGGGCACGGCGAAGATGTCGCAGGTCTGGTAGAGGCGGCGGAGTTCGTCGTCGGGCACGAAGCCGAGGAACTTCACCTGATCGGCGAAGCAGCCGTAGGCGGTGCGGAAATAGTCGGCGAAAAGCTGTCCGCCGGGGGCCTCGGGGCGATCCTTGCCCGCGATCAGAAACTCGACGCCGGCCACATCCGAGAGCACGCCGGGCACGGCATCGAGCAGGGTGAGGGCGCCTTTCCGCGCTTCGAGGCGGCTGACGTAGAGCACGCGGACCGGGGCCGCCGGGTCGCGGGGGGGGATGGCCGCGACTTCCGCAGCGGTCGGCAGGGCCGCTCCCAAGGGCAGAATGCGCACGGTCGCGGGGTCGAAACGGTAGCACTCCGCCATCATCCGGGTGTGGCCGCGGGTCGAGCAGATCAGATGGTCGGCGGCGAGCACGGCATGCCGTTCGAGCCAGCAGGTGAAGCGCGAGCCGGGCTGGCGGCGCAGGTGGGGTTTCAGTTCGAGGGTTTCGAGGAAGGGGGTGTGGAGGCGGGTGAAGACCGGTAGGCGGCGGGCGGCGGGGCGGCGGGCGTACCAGTAGCCGACTCCCTCCCAGTTCGGGAACTCGACCGCCGTCAAGGGAGTTTCCCGGTGGATGCGGTCGATCTCGCCGGCCAGGAACATGCTCCAGCGGAGTCCGGGCAGGAAGCGTTCGCCCTTGGGCAGCTCGCGCATCCGGTAGCGGCGCACGGTCACCCCCGCCAGCTCCTCGATCCGCTCCTCCCGCGCCGTGCGGGAGAGCACGACCACCTCGTGGCCGAGCGCGACCAAACCCTCCGCCAGATCGCGGGTGTAGGTCTCGATGCCGCCCCCGCCCTCGGGCGGATAGGTGCCGCAAACAATGGCCAGACGCATGGGAAGATTCCGGAAGTGGAGGAAGGAAACCAAACTCCGGCAAAATACACGGCGGGAGCCCGCCCGCCAACCGGGCGCGGTTGACGAGCCCCCGCCGCAGAATAGGGTAGAGCATCTCTTTTCCCCTTTTCCGGAGTCCGCCATGCCCGCGAAGCGCCCGAACATCCTGTTCATCATGACCGACGACCACGCGGCCCACGCCATGAGCTGCTACGGGAGCCGGATCAACCGGACCCCCAACCTCGACCGCATCGCCGAGGGCGGCGTCCGCTTCGACAACTGTTTCTGCACCAACTCGATCTGCGAGCCCAGCCGGGCCGCCATCCTCACCGGCACCTACAATCACATCAACGGCGTCACCACCATCGGCGCCCATATCGACAACACCCAGGAGAACGTGGCCAAGATTCTCCAGCGGAACGGGTATCAGACCGCACTCATCGGCAAGTGGCACCTCGGCCAGGGCCCCGCCCACTGGCCCACCGGCTTCGACCACTACAACATCCTCCAGGGCCAGGGTCCCTACTTCGATCCCGAAATGGTCCGCGACGGCGAGAAGGTCCAGTACCGCGGCTACACCACCGACCTCATCACCGACCTCTCCCTGGAATGGCTGGAAAACCGCGATCCCGAGCGCCCCTTCCTCCTCATGTACCACCACAAGGCGCCGCACCGGCCCTGGGAGCCGGACGAGAAGCACGCCCATCTGTACGACGGCATCGACATCCCCGAGCCGGCAACCTTCCACGACGACTACGCCACCCGCGCCGAGGCCGCCCATGTCGCCGCCATGACCGTCGAGCACCACATGAATGCGGTGGACCTAAAAATCCGGCCGGTCGAGGGCTTCAAGCCCACCGAGGGCTTGCCCGTGCCCGAGGACATTGGGAACTACTCGCTCACCACCAGGGACGGCGAGACCGTCACCTTCCAGAGCAAGGCGGAGCTGAAGAGCTGGAAGTACCAGCGCTACATCAAGGACTACCTCCGCTGCGTCGCCGCCGTGGACGACAACGTGGGCCGGGTGCTCGACTGGCTCGACGCGCAGGGTCTGGCCGACGACACCATCGTCATCTACACCTCCGACCAGGGCTTTTTCCTCGGCGACCACGGCTGGTACGACAAGCGGTTCATGTACGAGGAATCCCTGCGCATGCCCTTCGTGATGCGCTACCCCCGCGAGATTCCGGCGGGCACGGTCACCGGGGACATGATGCTGAACGTGGACTTCGCCCCCACCTGGCTCGACTACGCGGGCATCGACATTCCCGGCTACATGCAGGGCCGGTCCTTCCGCCCGAACCTGCGCGGCGAGACCCCCGCCGACTGGCGGCAGGGCATGTACTACCGCTACTGGATGCACCGCTCCCACCACAACGTCTACGCCCACTACGGCATCCGCACCCACCGCCACAAGCTCATCTACTACTACGCCGAAGCCTGCGGCCAGCCCAACACCATCGACGTCCCTGGCAAGCAGGAATGGGAACTCTTCGACCTCGAAAAGGACCCCCGCGAGCTGAACAACGTGTACCGCGACCCCGCCTACGCCGCCATCGCCCGCGAACTCAAGGACGAACTCCACCGCCTCCAGGCCGAAGTCCAGGACCAGCCCTGCGCGGAAGTGGACTGAAGGCCGGACTACGAACGGAATGCGGCCACCGGATATAGCCTGGATTCGCGCCTCTTCGGAGGGAGCGTCGGCGGTCTGCCGACGCTCCCGAGTCCGGGGCTATTCGCCGACGGTGACTTCCTGGTTGAGCTTGGAGGACTTGTAGATGGCGTCGATGAGCTTCATGGCGACGACGCCCTGCTCGCCGGTGGCGGCGGGTTCTCCCTGGCCCTTGGCGGCGGCGACGAACTTGGTGAGTTCCTTGGCGAAGCCGTCGGCCTTGTTGTCGAAGTTGAGCTTGATGTCGGCGAGCATGTTGTCCACCTCGGTGAGGAGGACGGTGTCGCCGCCGACCTTGAGCCCGCCCTTGGTGCCGAGGATTTCGAGCATCTGCTCGTCGTTGGCGTTGGCGGCCCAGGCGACCTCGAAGCTGAGAGTGGCCTGGTCGCCGAAGCGGACGAAGCCGGCGGCGTAGTCGTCCACGTCGAAGGTGCCGGCGTAGTTGGGCGGTCCGGCCCACATGCTGATGTAGTGGTAGTCCTGCATGGGGGAGCCGAATTTGGCGTAGGTGCGGGCGCTGACGCGGGTGGGGTTCCAGAGGCCGGTGGCCCACATGGCGAGGTCGAAGAAGTGGACGCCGATGTCGATCAGGCCGCCGCCGCCGGATTCGCTCTTGGTGGTGAACCAGCCGCCCATGCCGGGGATGCCGCGGCGGCGGACGAGGCGGATGCGGATTTGGTAGATGTCGCCGAGGCGGCCGTCGTCGATGGCCTTCTTGACCACTTCGGCGTCGGCGCCCTGGCGGCGGACCATGCCCATCTGGAGGACTTTGCCGGCCGCGTCGCGGGCGGCGCAGATGGCCTCGCCCTGGGCGGCGCTCATGGCCATGGGCTTTTCGAGCATGACGTGCTTGCCCGCCTTGAGGGCGTCGATGGCGATGGGGGCGTGGAGGCGGTTGGGGACGCAGATGCTGACCCCCTCGATCTCGGGATTGGCGAGGAGTTCGTGGTAGTCGGTGTACTGGAGGGGGACGCCGTGGCGCTTGGCCTTTTCGGCGAGCCGGTCCGGCAGGATGTCGCAGAGGGCGACCAGGTCGGCGTCGGCGACCTTCTGGTAGGCGTCGGCGTGGACCGATCCGATGGTTCCGGCCCCGATGATGCCGATTTTCATTTTCTGGCTCATGGCTGCTTCCTCGATTGGTTATGGGTTGCGTCGTCCAGTTGGGCGAGATGATCGCGGAGGGGTTTGGCGCGGGGTTCGTTCGCGGTGCGGCCGAGAAAGTCCCGCCAGTCCCGGCGGCGGGCTTCGCCGGCGCAGTCGGGGCGGAAGCCGAGGGTGAAGTAGAGGCAGATGGCGGGGACGCGGAGGGTGCTGGTGGTGAGGTAGGCGCGGGTGTGGCCGAGTTCGCGCAGGCGGCGGCAGACCTGGGCGAGGAGGGGTTTGGCGAGGCCCCGGCCCTGGAGTTCGGGGAGGATGGCGACCCAGTGTACCCGGCCGAGCGCGGGGTCCTCGGGGTGGAACCAGGCAGTGGCGGTGCCGACGGGCATACGCGTCAACCTAATGGTTGCTGCCTGCTCTGGCGCATCGGTTTGCGCTTTTC
>LVAZ01000407.1 GCA_001603055.1 Victivallales bacterium Lenti_02 | reverse complement strand
CGCTTGCGGGAGACGGGCGACTGGGGGCGGCCCACCTATGTGCGCCTCACCATGCCGGCCGGCGATTGGATCGCGGGCGGTTTCGACGATCTGATCCGGACCGCCGACCCCGCCCCGGCCTTGGCCGCCGATCCGCCGGACCCGGACCTGCCCCCCGAGCGGTTCCGCGCCTACACCGCCTTCGTGAACTACTACATTCACCAGGTCAACCTGTTGCGGTTCCTCCTGGGCGAGGACTACGCGCCGACCTACGCCGATCCGCGGGGCGTGCTGCTGGCCGCGAAAAGCGTGTCCGGCATTCCGGGGGTCATCGAGATGAGCCCCTACACCACCAAACTGGGCTGGCAGGAATCGGCTCTGGTGACCTTCGAGCGGGGGTGGCTGCGGCTCGATCTGCCCGCCCCTCTCGTCCGCAACCAGGCGGGGACGGTGACGCTCTTCGACTGCCGGGACGGGCAGTGCCGCCGCCCGCAGATGCCGCCCGAGCATGCCATGCTCTCCCAGGCCCGCCGTTTCCTCCGTTTCGTCCGCGGCGAGGCCCCGCCTCCCTGCGCCGCCGCCGAGGCCCTGCGCGACCTGCAAACCGCCCGCGAATACCTGCAACTGCTCTAAGCCAGAGGAACCCGCCATGCCCCTGCGCTTCGCCAAGCAACTGATTTCCGAAGACCGCTTCGAATCCGCCGCCTTCTGCGATGTGGACGGCGACGGGGTGCTGGACATCATATCCGGCGAATGGTGGTACCGGGGTCCGGATTTCCTCACCAGCTTCCGTATCGGTGACATCCGGACCGAGGGCGAGTACTACGACGATTTCTCGACCGTGGTCCTCGATGTGAACGGGGACGGCCGGCCCGATTTCATCACCGGCGGCTGGTGGGGGAACACCATCCGCTGGCGGGAGAATCCCGGCGTTTCCGGCGCGCCCTGGCCCGAGCATGTCATCGCCGAGGTGGGCAACGTCGAAACCACCCGCGCCTGGGACGTGGACGGCGACGGCGAGCTGGAAATCGTCCCCAACACCCCCAACGGCCCGCTCCGCGTCTTCAAGCCTCGGCGCGACGCGGCGGGCAGTTTCGACATGTTCACGGTCTTCGCCGGCAAGCAGGGGCACGGGCTCGGGTTCGGAGACATCACCGGCAACGGGCGCGGCGCCTTCGTCCTTGCGGGCGGCTGGCTCGAAGCCCCCGAGAATCCCCTGGGCGGCGGGGAATGGACCTGGCATCCCGAGTTCCAGCTCGGCTCGGCCAGCATTCCGGTCATCGTCGCCGACCTGACCGGCAACGGGCTGGGCGACCTGATCGTGGGCCAGTCCCACGCCTACGGCCTCGCCTGGTGGGAACAGGTGGTCGAGAAGGGGAAACGGCGCTGGATTCCCCATCCCATCGACCCCTTCAACTCCCAGTACCACGACCTCCACTGGCTCGACATCGACGGCGACGGCCAGCCCGAGCTGGTCACCGGCAAGCGCTTCCGGGCGCACAACGGCAAGGACCCCGGCGGCGGCGATCCCATCGGCGTCTACTACTTCAAATGGACCGGGGAGGGCTTCGCCAAGCAGGTGATCGACTACGGCGAGCCGGGCCAGGCCTCCGGGGCGGGGATCTTCTTCGACCTCGCGGACCTCGACGGCAACGGCTATCCGGACCTCCTCGCGCCCGGCAAGGACGGCCTGTTTCTCTTCCGCAATCTCGGCCCCACGAACAAACCGACCGTTTGACCCTCGGGCGAGGCGGGCTATCATGGTGGGGAGACACGGGAGACCCCCGCGCTCCGAACCATCCTCCCTTGGGGTTATCAGCCATGCCCTTCGTTGCCAACACCGATGACCAACGGCGGGAGATGCTGGCGGAGATCGGATTGTCCATGGACGATCTGTTCGCCGCCATCCCCCGGAACCACCGCTGCCAGGGGCTGAACCTGCCCCGGGGACTCAGCGAACAGGCCGTGCGCAGCCGTCTGGCCGACATCGCGGCCAAGAACCACATCGACCTCACGCTGTTTCTCGGCGGCGGTTTCTACGACCACTTCATCCCGGCGGCGGTCGGGGCGCTGGCCTCGCGCGGCGAGTTCTACACCGCCTACACCCCCTATCAGCCCGAAGTCTCCCAGGGCACCCTCCAGGCCATCTACGAGTACCAGTCCATGATCTGCCGCCTCACCGGGCTGGACGTGGCCAACGCCTCGCTCTACGACGGCGGCACCGCCATCTACGAGGCCATGACCATGGCCATGAACGCCACCCGGCGCGACAAGGTCATCGTGGACGATTCGGTGAACCCCATCTACCGGGTCATGCTCGAATCCTACACGCGCAATCTGCACATCGAGCTGGTCACCACCGCCAACTCGGGCGGGCATGTGAACCGCGCGGCGATTCTCGCCGCGCTCGACGACCGCACGGCGGCAGTCATCGTCCAGAATCCCAACTTCTTCGGCTGCATCGAGGAGTTTTCCGATCTGGCGGAGGCGGCCCACGCGGTCGGCGCGCTGCTGGTGGTTTCCTGCTACCCCATCTCCCTGGGGATTCTGAAGACCCCCGGCGAAATGGGGGCGGACATCGCCGTGGGCGAGGGCCAGTCCCTGGGCCTGCCCATGAGCTTTGGCGGCCCCTACCTCGGCTTCATGGCGGCGCGGGAAAGCCTGGTCCGCCGGATGCCGGGGCGCATCGTCGGCGAAACCGAGGACAACCAGGGGCGGCGCGGCTTCGTCCTCACCCTCCAGGCCCGCGAGCAGCACATCAAGCGCGAGCGGGCCACCAGCAACATCTGCTCGAACGAGGCCCTCTGCGCCCTCTGCGCCACGCTCTATCTCTCGCTCCTCGGCAAGGAGGGTCTGCGGGAGACGGCGCAGCTCTGCGCGGACAAGGCCAGCTACGCCTACCAGCGGCTCACCGCCATCCCCGGCGTCAAACCCCGCTTCCGGGCCAAGTGGTTCTTCAACGAATTCGTCCTCGAACTGCCCTGCGAGGCGAGCGAGGTGATCGGGCGGCTCATTGAAAAAGGGTTCGCCGCCGGCTTCCCCCTCAGCCGCTACTATCCCGACATGGGCAACTGCATGCTGGTGGCGGTCACCGAGAAGCGGACGAAACCGGAAATCGGCATGCTGGCCGAAGCCTTGGAGGCCGTGCTATGCAACTGATCTTCGAGAAAAGCGTGCCGGGGCGGCGCGGAATCCGGGTGGCCGAGCGGGACGTCGAGTTCTCGGTGAATCTCGCGCCCGGCCTCCTGCGCGGGACGCCGCCGGACCTGCCCGAGCTGAGCGAGTTGGACGTGGTCCGCCACTTCACCGCGCTGTCGCGGCGGAATTACAGCGTGGACAGCCATTTCTACCCGCTCGGCTCCTGCACCATGAAGTACAACCCCAAGGTGGCCGAACGCATCGCCGGGTATCCCGGCTTCGCCCATCTCCATCCCCTGCTGCCGCAACTGCGACTGGGCGGCGTCCTCACCCAGGGCGCCTTGCAGGTGCTGTACGAGATGGACCTGCTGCTGCGCGAGATCACCGGCATGGCCGGGTTCACCATGCAGCCCATGGCCGGGGCGCACGGCGAGTTGACCGGCATCATGCTCATGGCCGCCTACCACCGCGCCCGCGGCAACAACAAGACCACCATCCTCATTCCCGACAGCGCCCACGGCACCAATCCCGCCAGCGCCGCCATCGCCGGCTACACCGTCAAATCCGTGCCCAGCGACGCCTCCGGCTGCATGGATGTGGGCAAATTGCGCGAACTGCTCGACGACGGGGTGGCCGGGCTCATGCTGACCTGTCCCAACACCCTCGGCCTGTTCAACCCGCACGTCGCCGAAATCTGCGAGCTGGTCCACGGGGTGGACGGTCTGGTCTACTACGACGGCGCGAATCTGAACGCCATCATGGGCAAGGCCCGGCCGGGGGATTTGGGCTTCGACATCGTCCACCTGAACCTGCACAAGAGCTTCGCCACGCCCCACGGCGGCGGTGGCCCGGGCGCGGGGCCGGTGGGGGTGGTCGAGCGCCTGCTCGAATTCCTCCCCGTCTCCCTCGTCGTCAAGCGCGAGGACGGCACCTACGCCCTCGAATACGACCGGCCGAACTCGATCGGCTACATCGCCCCCTTCTACGGCAATTTCGCGGTGGTCCTGCGGGCCTATGTCTACATTCTCATGCTGGGGCGCGAGGGCCTCGAACGGGTGGCCGAGAACGCCGTGCTCAACGCCAACTACGTGCTGGCTAAGCTCAAGGATGTCTACGACGTGGCCGTGGACGGGCTCTGCATGCACGAGTGCGTGCTCAGTGCAGAATCCCTCGCCAAGGAGTGCGGGGTGCGCGCCATCGACATCGCCAAGGGGCTGATCGACCGCGGGTTCCATCCCCCCACCGTGTATTTTCCGCTCACCGTCCACGAGGCCATGATGGTCGAGCCCACCGAGACCGAGAGCAAGGAAACCCTCGACCAGTTCATCGCCGCCATGCGCGAGCTGGCGGAACTGGCCCGCACCAATCCCGAGGCCCTCCATCAGGCCCCCGTCACCACCCCCGTCGGCAGGCTCAACGAAACCAAGGCCGCCCGCGATCTCAACATCGCCTACACCCCGTTCTGCGGTTGCGGGGGCGACACGCCCGCACAGTGACGAAATCCAATTACCGTTCACCCCATACCAGGAGTTCCCCATGCTGTCGCGCCTCCGTCTTCTCGCTCTTCTCTCTCTCTGCGCGGTGACCCTGGCGGCCCAGCCGGGCCGCTGGCAGCTCCGGCAACTTGCCGTGCTCGACCAGTTCTGGGTGCCCGAGTGCGCGTTGCCGGTGCCGGGCACCGACCGGGTGTTCGTCAGCAACGTCGCCGCCGCGAAGGGGGAATACTGGACCGACGACGGCGAGGGTTTCATCAGCGTCCTGGCGGGCGGGAAGATGCAGCGCCTGCGCTGGTTGCAGAGCAAGCCCGGCGCGGTCCTCGACGGTCCCAAGGGGCTGTGCCTGTTCCGGGGCAAGCTCTATTTCACCGACAACACCCGCCTGCTGCGCTGCAACCCCGAGGACGGTTCCGGCCTCGAAGTGGTGGCCGACGGCTTCGGCAAGGCCAACGACCTGGCCACCGACGGCGACGCGGTCTGGCTCTCCGACGGCCTGCAAAGCAAAATCTGGCGCATCGCCGAAGACGGCGCCAAGCGCGAGATTCCCGCCCCGCAGGGGGTCAACGGCATCACCTTCGCCAAGGGGCGCATGTACGCCGTGAGCTGGGACCTGCACGAGGTCTACGAGGTCTATCCGATCGGCGGCAAAGACCCCCGTCCCTTCCGGCTGGCCGATCACTTCACCAACCTCGATGGAATCGAAGTGCTGACCGACGGTACTTTCATCGTTTCCGACTTCATGGGCAACAAGGTGTGCGCCATCACCCCGGACGGGAAAACGGTCTATACCCTGGTCGAGCTGGAGTCTCCCGCCGACATTGGCATCGACCGCCAGACCATGACCCTCTACGTGCCCCAGTTCTTCGCCGACAAGGTGGTCCTCTTCCGCCTCTTCCGCTAGCCCCGACGGGATACCGCAACGTATGGAAAAAACGAGACTTGGCCGCACCGGCCTGATGGTGACCCGGACCGCCTTCGGTGTTTTGCCCCTGCAACGGGTTCCCCTGCCGGAGGCGGTGCCTATTCTGCGCCGCGCCTACGAGGCGGGCATCAATTTCTACGACACCGCCCGGGGCTACACCGACAGCGAGGAGAAAATCGGCGCGGCTCTGGCCGACGTGCGCGACCACATCGTCATCGCCACCAAGTCCGGCGCCAAAAACCGGCAGAAACTCCTGGCGGACCTCGAAACGAGCCTGCGCCATCTCCGCACCGATCATGTGGATATCCTGCAGTTGCACAATCCCGCGCAACTGCCCGACCCGGACGATCCGGAGAGCACCTATGCGGGGTTGCTGGAAGCGCGGGCCAAGGGCATGGTCCGTTTCCTTGGCTTCACCAACCACCGGCGGTCTGCGGCGGAGCAGGCCATCGCCTCGGGGCTGTACGACACCATCCAGTTTCCCCTCTGCATGATCTCCCCGCCCGAGGACTTGGCCCTCGTCGACGCCTGCCGCCAGGCGGATTTGGGCCTGATCGCCATGAAGGCCCTCTCCGGCGGCCTGATTACCAACGCCCGCGCCGCCTTCGCCTTCCTCCGCCAATTCGAGAATCTGGTTCCCATCTGGGGCATCCAGCGGCCGGCCGAACTCGAGGAATTCCTCGCCCTCGATGCCGCGCCGCCCGCGCTCGATGCGGCCATGCGGGCGGTGATCGAGGCGGACCGGCGGGCGTTGCAGGGGGATTTCTGCCGGGGTTGCGGCTACTGCCTGCCCTGTCCCGCCGAGATTCCCATTCCCATGGCCGCCCGCATGAGTCTCCTGCTCCGCCGCCTGCCCGCCGCCCGTTTCCTCGACGACGAATGGGCCGCCAGCATGGGGCGAATCGACAATTGCATCGACTGCGGCCACTGCAAGGCCCATTGTCCCTACGGGCTCGACACCCCGGAACTGCTCCGCCGCAATCTCGCCGACTACCGCACCTTCCGCCCGACCATCCCCACCGGAGGCTCGAAATGAACCTTGGAACCCTTCCATCCCTGCTCGTTGCCACCAGTCTGCTGTTGACCGCTTTCGCCCCGGCGGCGGACATTGTGGTGGCGCCCGGCGGCGACGACGCCACGGGGCACGGCACCGCCGAAGCCCCCTACGCCACTCCGGAGCGGGCGCAGGCCGCCGTCCGCGCCGTCCTGGCGGCGGAGCCGAATCGCGCCCGGCCCGTGGTCGTGGCCCTGCGTGGTGGCCACTATCCTCTGGCCCGTCCGCTGGTTTTTCGTCCGGCCGATTCGGGCACCGACCAGGCCCCGGTCCAGTGGGCGGCCTGGCCCGGCGAGCAGCCGGTGCTCAGCGGCGGGACGCGCCTGTCCGGCTGGGAAGTGGTGGGCGGGCGCTGGCGGCTGCATGTGCCCGAAGTGGCGCGGGGGGAATGGTATTTTTCCCAGCTCTTTGTCAACGGCCAGCGCCGCAACCGTCCGCGCCTGCCGCGCGAGGGCTACCACTTCATCGCCAAGGAACTGCCCCCCACCCAGGAGGGCAAGGCCACGGACCGCTTCGGCTACCGCCCCGGCGAGTTCGACCCGAACTGGAGCAATCTGAACGACGTCGAGGTTCTCGCCTTCCACTACTGGGGCATGTCGCGCCTGCGGGTCGCCTCGGTCGAGCCCGAGTCGCGGATCGTCACCTTCACCGGGCCGACCTGCACGACGTCCTGGTGGGGGAGCCTGAAGGGCAACCACCGGTTTCTGATCGAGAACGTCCGCGAGGCCTTCGGCGAGCCCGGCGAGTGGTATCTCGACCGGAGCACGGGGATTCTCGTCTACACCCCTCTGCCGGGCGAGAATCCGGAAACTGCCGAGGTCGTCGCCCCCCGGCTCGAACGTCTGGTCGAGCTGCGCGGCGACGCGCAGGCGGGGCTGTGGGTCTCGAACCTCCATTTCGAGGGCATCGAGTTCGCCCATACGAACTGGGTGCTGCCGCCCCAGGGCTATAGCTATGCCCAGGCCGAGGCCGCCATTCGCGGCGCCGTCTACGCCGAGGCCATGCGCGACAGTTCCTTTGTCCGCTGCCGGGTGGCCCGGCTGGGGACCTACGGCATCGACCTCGCGGCAGGCTGCTGGAACAACCGCATCGAGGACTGCGAGATTTTCGATCTGGGCGCCGGCGGCATCCGCGTCGGCGAAGGCTGGGGGGCCAGAGGCGGCTTGCCACCGGCGGGAAAGACCGTCATCCGCAACAACACCGTCGCCTTCGGCGGACGCATGCACCCGGCCGGCATCGGCGTCTGGCTCGGCCTCTCCCCGGATAACCTCATCGAGCACAACGACATCTACGACTTTTACTACACCGGCATTTCGGTGGGCTGGACCTGGGGCTACAACCCCACTCCGGCGCGGGACAATGTCATCCAGCACAACCATGTCCACCACATCGGCCAGGCGGTGCTCAGCGACATGGGCGGCATCTACACCCTCGGCCTTTCGCCGGGAACCGTCATCCGCCACAATTGCTTCCACGACATCGACGCCTTCGACTACGGCGGCTGGGGCATCTATTTCGACGAGGGCACGACCGACATCCTGGCCGAAAACAATCTGGTCTACCGCACCAAGACCGGCGGCTTCCATCAGCACTACGGGCGCGACAACATGGTCCGCAACAACATCTTCGCCTTTGCCCGCACCGGCCAGCTCCAGCGCACCCGGCCCGAGGAGCACAGCAGTTTCACCTTCGAGCGGAACATCGTGCTCTGGTCCGATGGTCCCCTGCTTCACGGAAACTGGGGCGGCGACCGCTTCGTCATGGACCGCAATCTCTACTGGCAGACGGACGGCAAGCCCCCCGTCTTTCCCGGCAACGCGGACCTTGAGGCCTGGCGGCAGCGCGGCCA
>LVAZ01000043.1 GCA_001603055.1 Victivallales bacterium Lenti_02 | reverse complement strand
ACCATGCAGGATTGCACGCTGCCCTACTAGGAGGATTTCCCCATGCCCCTGCACGACCAGGAAATGCGTTTCGTCTATGGCGCGACCTTGAACGAACTGATGGTCGCGAACCCCAGCGTGCTTTGTCTCGAAGCGGATTTGAGCAAAGCCTCGGGGACCAACCCGCAGGTGCCGGCGGCCCACCCGGAGAACTTTGTGAATTTCGGCGTGGCCGAGGCGAACATGGTAGCGGCGGCGGCCGGTTTGGCGACGGAGGGGAAAATCCCTTTCTGCGCGACCTTCACCTGCTTCGCCTCGCGGCGGGTCTACGACCAGATCACCATCAGCGTGGCCTACGCGAACAACAATGTCAAGATCGTCGGCACCTCGCCGGGGGTGACGGCCGGACCCAACGGCGGCACCCATATGTGCTTCCAGGACTTGGCCATCATGCGGGCCATGCCCAACATGCACGTCTACAGTCCCTGCGATGTCTACGAGCTGCGAGCGATGATGCGGCACATGGCCGGCAACAAACAGCCGACCTACATGCAGCTTATCCGGGGGCAGGTGGGGGCGGTGTTCGATGAATCCGCGACCTTCTCCCCCGGCCGGGCCATGCGGCTCCGCGAAGGCGGGGACGTGACGCTGGTCTCGACCGGCTACATGACCCATTTCGCCCTCGGGGTGGCAAAAAGCCTGGCAGCGGAGGGCGTGGGGGTGGACCTGCTTCATTATCCGTCGGTGAAGCCCTTCGACGCGGCCACGCTGGTGGAGTCGGCGCGGCGGACGGGGGGCGTGGTGGCGGTAGAGAACCAGAGCATCATCGGCGGTCTGGGCGGCGCGGTCTGCGAGGTGCTGGCCGAGCATTGCCCGACCCGGGTCAGGCGGCTGGGCGTGCCGGACCGTTTCGGCGAGGTGGCCAGCGAGGAGTATCTGTTCAACAAGCATGGTTTCGGGCCGGCCCAAATCGCGGCGGCTTGCCGGGAACTGGCGGGAGGTGCCCGATGAAGATTGTTATGGGATCGGTGGTCAAGGGGTTCACGCTGAAGAGCGCCATACGCCGGCATCTCGAAGCCCAGGGGCATGAGGTGATCGACGTGGGGTGCCACGACATGGATCGCTTTGTCAAATTTCCCTGCATCGGCGAGCGCATCGCCGGGGCCCTGGCGCGGGGTGAGGCGAAGCTGGCGATCAGTTGCTGCGGCAGCGGCACCGGCGCGAGCATCGCGGCGGGCAAGTTCGCCGGGGTCTGCGCGGTGAGCTGCGAGTCGGTCGCCACGGCCCGGCTCTGCCGGGTGGTGAACGACGCCAATGTCCTCTGCCTGGGCGAAGCCGTGGTTTCCCCCGAGCTGGGCTGCCAGATGGCGGATGCCTTTCTCGGAACCGAGTTCCGGGATGCCGAAGGGATTCCCGAAGCCGTGCTAGATTTCTGGACTGCGGCCCGCGACGAACTGATGGCCCGAGGGGCCAAGCCGGGGCCGCGCGAAATCGAAACGCTGTAGCGCGATGGAGACTACCATGAAGGTCGGTATTCTGATTCTGGGACGCAAGCGGCCGGGATTCGACCCCGAGTGGGGAGCGGAGATGGTGGCGCGCAGCGAGGCGCAGTTCGCCGCCGTGTCCTATGCCGTCTTCCGCCCCTCCGGCGCGATTGTGGACGACACCACGCTGCGGGCGGCTCTGGTCGAGTGCGAGAAGGCGGCGGTGGATGCCGTGGTGGTGCTGCAACCGACCATGGGCGACGGCAATCTGTCGCTGACTCTGGGCCAGTGCTGGCGGCGCCCCGTGGTGCTGTGGGCGACGCCCGAAAAGCCGACGGGAAGCATGATTAGCTCGTGCAGTCTGGTGGGTGCCCATGTCTTCGCCTCGACCCTGCGCCAGTTGGATTTGCCCTTCGAGCTGGTCTACGGCATGCCCGGCGAGCCGAAGACGGCGGCGGAGCTGGAAGCGGCGCTGCGGCTGGCTACGGCTCTGCCGCGCTTGCAGGCGAGCAAGGTGGGCCTGATCGGCTACCATGCGCCGGGTTTTGTGGACATGGAGGCCGACCCTTTCGAGCTGCGTCGCCAGCTCGGGGTTTCCCTGCGCCACTTCGGCATGGGCGAGTTCCGCGAGGCGGTCGAGAGTTGTCCCGCCGAGGCGGTGGCGGCGGATGTGCATCGGGTGCTGGCGATGAACCTGCCATTGGAAAACGTGACCGTCGAGGAGTTGTCCCTGGCTTCCCGCTACTACCTGGCTCTGCGGGAGATGTCGGCAACGGAAAGCCTGGATGCCCTGGCCGTGCGTTGCTGGCCGGAATTGCCGGGCCAGCTTGGCCAATGGCCCTATCTGGCCTTCGTGCGGCTCATGGAGGAGGGGCAGAGCATTGCCTGCGAGGGCGACGTGGACGGGGCCGTGTCCTGTCTGCTCGCCTCCCTGCTCGGGCTCGGGGACGTGTATCTCTCGGACTGGCTGGCCCATGACCGGGAAAGCGTCACCATTTGGCACGGCGGCGCCGCCCCCCTGGCGCTCTGCGAACCCGTAGGCAGTGAATTCGGCCCGCGCATCGCCCGCCATTTCAACAGCAAGAAACCTGCCGTGGTCAACGCGAACATCCGGGCTGACCTGCCGGTCACCATCTTCCGGCTGTGGCGCTGCGACGGGGAATACCGGCTGGCCGCCTTCGAGGGCGAGACGACCCCGCCCCGCCAGCCGCTGCTGGGCTCGAACGGGCTGGCGCTGATTCCGGACCTCGATGTCGAGGAAATCTTCGAGGAACTGATTCACGCGGGCATGCCGCATCATGTGGCGGTGGTGGCCGGGCATCATGCCCGGACGCTGGGCCGCTGGGCGCGCATGGCCGGGGTGCGGAACCTCTAGCGGAGAACGGACCATGCTGTTCGTGAATGCCACGTCTCTGGTGCGCGCCGCCAAGACGGGCGGCTATGCCGTGCCCGCCTTCAACACCAACGGCGCGACCTACGCCCTCACGCGGGCGGCGCTCGAAGCGGCCCAGGCCACCCGCTCGCCCCTCATCCTCCAGGTCTATCAGCCGAACATCGCCTACCGTGGCTTCCCCTTCTTCGTGGCCCAGGCGCGGGCGCTCTGCGCCGATCTCGGGATCACGGTGCCGGTCTGTCTCCAGCTCGACCACGGGAAAAGCCCGGCGGTCTGCCGCGAGGCCCTGGCGGCGGGACTCACCTCGGTGATGATCGACGGTTCCCACGAATCCTTCGAGACGAACGTGGCCTGGACCCGCGCGGTGCTGGATGTGGCCAGGGCGCACGGTGCGACGGTCGAGGCGGAAATCGGCTACGTGGCGGGGAACGAGCCCAAGGCGGAGTCCCAGTTAGGCCGGGTGCCCGTGCCGGAACGGCCGTCCTTCGTGCCGGGCAAGACGACCGTGGCCGAGGCGGTGGCCTTCGCCAAAGCGGTTCCCGTGGACCTGCTGGCGGTGGCGGTGGGGACCATTCACGGCGTTTACCAGCACCAGCCCGATATCGACTTCGGACTCGTCGCCGAGCTGAACGCGGCGGTCGATGTCCCGCTGGTCCAGCATGGCACCGGCGGGGTGTCGCTCGCCGACTTGGCCCGGCTGGCGCAGGCCGGCATGGCCAAGATCAATTTTGGCGAACCGTTCCGCTACACCTACGTGCAGCGTTTCGGCGAGTTGATCGACGGCATGGAGCATCAATGGCATGCCTGGCGCATCGACGAGGCCATCAAGAACGAACTGAAGGCCGACATGGTCCGGATCATCGAGGCCATCGGCTCTGCCGGTCGGGCGTGACGGAGGATGAACATGGGCGACGTGCGTTTTCAGGACGAATTGCGTTCAGTCGGCATTCCCGAGCAGGCCTGGGTCTGGGGGATGGCCGACGAACCCGAGGTGATGGTGACTCCCGCCCATGCCAACTGCCACGATGGCGGGCACTGGCAGGGGATGCCGCTCGGGGGCATCGGAGCCGGGGGAATCGGGCGCAACTACCGGGGGGCTTTCAGCCGCTGGACCGTGAAGGCGGGCGCCCTGAAACACTTCTGCGAACCCGCGAACATGTTTGCCGTGCGGCAGCGTCCGGTCGGCGGCGAGGCCACGGCGGTGGCCCTGCATCCGGGCTATCCGACGGGGCGTCCCGGCGAGGAGCCCAAGGTCCGGCCCCTGGCGGCCTGGAACTGGGACTACGCAGCGGGTGACGCCTGCTATGCGGCGCTGTTTCCGAAGGCCTGGCACCACTATCCCGCCTCGGCGAAACTGCCGGTGGCGATGACCTGCGAGCAGTTTTCGCCGGTGCTGCCCGGCAACTACCGCGAGGCCAGTTTTCCCGTGGCGGATTTTGTCTGGCATCTGCACAATCCCTCGCCGGATTCGGTCGAGGTTTCGCTGCTGTTCAGTTTCGTGAACATGAACGGCTGGTTCGCGGATTTCGGTCCCGGCAAGCCGGGGCGGGCCAATGCGGGCAACCATAACCGTCCCTGCCGGCTCGCCCTCGATGCGGAACGGGAATTGCGCGGGGTCGTCCTCGGTCGCGCGGGGCAGCCCGGCCATCCGGTCGAGGGGGTCGGCGAATTCTGCGTGGCGGCGCTGGGTTCCGGGCGCTGCCGGGTCTCGACCCATGCCGCTTTCAATCCGCGCGGTGACGGCAGCGAAATCTGGACTCCCTTCGCGGCCGAGGGGCGGCTTTCGGATGATGGGGATTCCCCGGTCTGCGTGCCGCAGCAGGAAATCGCGGGCGCGGTCTGCATCCAGGCCACCCTGGCACCTGGCGAACGGCTGGACATGACGTTCGTCCTGGCCTGGGACCTCCCCGTGATCGGTTTCGGTGGCGGTCGGTTGCACCGGCGGCGGTACTCCCGTTTTGTGGGGGTCTCGGGGAATCACGGGGTGGAATTGGCCCGCGCGGGGCTGGAACGGCAGCCCGAGTGGTCCGCCGGGATCGATGCCTGGCAGCAAGATGTGATTGGCCGCTGGGACGCGCCTGCCTGGTACTACACCCTGCTGTTCAACGAGGCCTACATGCTGGTGGACGGTCTGACCATCTGGACCGACGGCACCTGCGAGGCGCCCGGCGAAGACCCCTTCTTCGGCATCATCGAGTGTCCCGACTATCCCTACTACTGCACCCTGGACCTCTGGGTGTACGGTTCCTTCGTCCTCCTCATGTTCTGGCCCGAACTCGAAACGAACGTGATGCGGCGCTTCGCCCGGACCATTCTCCGGGACGAGCGCTGCCTGCGCCGCCCGCCCCGTCCCGGCGGGCTCTACCCCGCCAACGTGGCCGGGGCTGCGCCCCACGATTTCGGGGAACCCCTGGGCGATCCGCCCTTCGCCGTCAATTCCTACATCCACCAGAACAGCGACCGCTGGAAGGATTTGAACTGCCAGTTCGTGCTCGCGCTCTGCCGGGATGTGGATTTTCTCGGCGACGCGGGCTTTCTCCAGGACACCTGGCCTGCCGCCAAGGCTGCCATCGAGTATCTGGCCCGGTTCGACACCGACGGGGACGGGCTCATCGAGAACGACGGCACTCCGGACCAGACCATGGACAACATTCCCATGCGCGGCCCCAGCGCCTACTGCGGCGGACTTTGGCTGGCCGCTCTCCGGGCGGGTGCGGCCCTGGCCGAACGGGCGGGCGATGCCGCGGCCGCCGGCCAATGGGCGCAACAGGCCGAACGGGCGGCGGCCGCTTTCGACCGTCAGCTCTGGAACGGGGATCGCTACCGGCTCGACACCGCCGGGCCGTTCTCCGAGGCGCAGTTCATCGACGCCTTGTTCGGCCTGTGGTACGCCCGTCTTTGCGGGCTCGGCTCCCTGCTGCCCGAGGAGCATCTGCGCGCCAGTCTGCTCGCCGCCTATCGCGGCAACGTCGCCGGATTCCACGAGGGCCGTTTCGGCGGGCGCAACATCCTGACCGCCGAGGCGGGCGGGAACGACAGTCCCGAGACGCTGTTCGCCACCAAGGGCTGCCAGGTCGAGGAGGTTCTCTCCGGCTTGAACATGTCCTTTGCCGGCCATCTGCTCGCCTGCGGGCAGCGGGACGAGGCGCTGGCGGTGCTCGCCGCCCTGCACGACGTGATCTACCGGCGCTACGGGCTCTGGTTCCGCACCCCGGCGGCCTGGCGCGATGACGGGGTTTTCCGGGCCATCATGAATCTCCGGCCGCTGGTGATCTGGGGCGTCGAGTACCAGCAAGGCGGCTGGGCGGGCAAAGGGGCGAAACCATGAGCTGGCTGTTTTCCCTGCCTACCGAGGTGGTGTTCGGCGAAGGTTCGGCGGCGGAACTGCCCGGACACATCGAACGCCTGGGCCGGAAGGCCCTGCTGGTCACCGATGCCGGATTGCTCGATCAACCGTTCCTGCGGAAATTGCGGGAACAGGTCGAGTGGGTTGACGTATTTGCGGAGGTCCAGCCGAATCCCACCGTGGCCAACGTGGACGAGCTGGCCGCGCGGGCGGCGGGGGCGGCGGGGGCCGAGGTGCTGGTGGCCGTGGGCGGCGGCAGTGTCATGGACTGCGCCAAGGCCGCCGCCGCGCTGGTTTGCAACGAGGGCGAAAGCATCCGGCCCTATCACAGCGAGGGTGCGCGCCTGAACGGTGCCCGGCTTCCCCTGATCGCCGTACCCACCACGGCGGGAACCGGTTCCGAAGTCACCCCCTTCGCGGTGCTGAACGACGAGCGGAAGGGGATCAAGGGGCCGATGGCCCATCCCTCGCTCTATCCCACCCGTGCCGTGGTGGACCCGGATTTGTCCGCCTCCATGCCGCGCGGGGTCACGGCCTGCACCGGCCTGGATGCCCTGAGCCATGCCCTCGAAGGCTACTGGTCTCGCCACCACCAGCCCATCTGCGATCTGTTCGCCATCGAGGCCGGGCAGCGCATCTTCGCCGCTCTGCCCAAGGCGCTCGAAAATCCCGGCGACCGGACGGCGCGGGCCGAGATGGCCTATGCGGCCCTGCTGGCGGGAATGGCCTTCCAATTGCCCAAGAACGCGATGGTCCACGCCTGCTCGTTCCCGCTCTCGAACCGCTACCACCTGCCCCACGGGGCGGCCTGCGCCTTCACCCTGGCCGCCGCCGTCCGCTTCAACGCCCCCGTCCTGGGCGGGCGCCTGGAAACCTTCGCCGCCGCCTGCGGTTTCGCGGATGTGGAAGGCATGGCGCAGGCCATCCGGACCCTGCAACGCCAAGGTGGTCTCCCCTGCACCCTGGCCGAAGCGGGCATCGCCCTCGCGGATATCCCCGGCCTGGTGGCCGAGAGCTTCCATCCCCTGATGGCTAACAATCCCCGGGAGGTCACCCCGCCCGACCTCGAACGCCTTTACCGCAGCCTCGCCTTGTATGGAACTTCCCCACAGTTCCCGCCAGAAATGTCCGGGGCCGGCCCCGGTGCGCCGCTGTAGGCGAGCGACTGAAAAACCGGGACGGTTCATTCTCTCACAGAGGCACGGAGCCACGGAGAGAGAACCCCAATTCGGTCGGCTCCCTATTCCTCCGTGTCTTTGTGCCTCCGTGAGAGAACTGGATTTCCCGCATTTCCCGCTGTAGGCGAACAACATGTCAGCCCGGCGAGCATCGCCGGGAACCCCCGCCCCGGTGGTCACGGGGCACCGGCCACCGGCTACCTCCGGTTGTCAAAGAGCCGGAAGCATGCCGGGATGAATATTGCCACCCGGCCACTTGACTTGCCACAAAAAGCCTGCCACAAAAAGCCCGTCCCCAAGCTCGGCCGGGATGAATATTGCCACCCGGTCACTCTTGACTTGCCACAAAAAGCCCGTCCCCAAGCTC
>LVAZ01000406.1 GCA_001603055.1 Victivallales bacterium Lenti_02 | reverse complement strand
AGAGAAACTACGCGGTCACGCGCGCCGCCGCCCTATGGCCGCTGCTTGACGCTTACACCTATGGGACCTATGGGACCTATGGGACCACTGCGTCCACTGCGTCCACTGTTCCGGATTTCCCTTGCCAGCCCGGCAAGCCATGCTAAGATAGGACGGTCATTTTTCCCATCCACAACCGGAGCATGTCATGGACAAATTGCGTGTTGGCGTCATCGGGGTCGGGTCGGTGGTCCGCGAAATCTACCAGTACCTCTATTTCCGCAGCGACTTCACCCCGATTCTGGACATCGCGGCCGTGGCCGACCCCAACGACGAATACCGGAATTGGTTCTGCGACAGCTTCGGCATCCCGGCGGAGCGCCGGTTTTCCGACTACCGTGAGATGCTGGCGAAGGTCGAGCTGGACGCCACCCAGGTGAACACCCCCGACCACATCCACGCCGCCCCCACCATCGCCTCCCTCGAGGCCGGGCTCGATGTGGTCGTGCCCAAGCCCACCGCCGCCACCGTCCTCGACACCCACCGCATGATCCAGACCGCCCGCCGCACCGGACGGCTTCTCGGCATCGACTTCCACAAGCGCGAGGACCCGCGCATGAAGGAGGCCGAGACCCGCTACCAGTCCGGCCGCTACGGCCAGTTCCAGGTGGGCGTCTGGTACATGCTCGACAAACTCATGGTGGCCGACCCCAACCACCGGCCCATGTTCTTCGCCACCCCCGACTTCGCCGCCAGGAACACCCCCATCTCCTTCCTCACCGTGCACATGTGCGACGCCCTCATCAAGATCGTGAATCTGGTCCCCGTGAGCGTCCGCGCCACCGGCTACAGCCACGCCCTCCCCGCCCTCGAACCGGTTCCCGTGGCCGGCTACGACCTCTGCGACACCGAAATCCTCTTCGCCAACGGCGCCGCCGCCCACATCGTCACCGGCTGGCACCTGCCCAACAGCGCCCACGCCACCACCGTCCAGTCCAGCCGCATGATCTGCAGCCAGGGCCTCTTCGACCTCGGGCTCGACACCCCCGGCTACTACGAAATCCACGGCGACGGGCTGTTCCAGGTGAACCCCCTGTTCAAGAACTTCGAGAAGGACGGCACCGTCACCGGCTACGGCATCTCGAGCCCCGGGCGCCTCTACCAGAAGTTCCTCGCCAACCGCAACGGGGCCCTGGCCGAGGCGGTCCGCGCCGACATGATGACCGCCACCGCCCTCGGCTTCTACACCAGCGCCGTCCTCGAAGCCGCCGAACGCAGCCTCGAACTGGGCCAGCCCATCGCCGCAGGCGTGACCCAGGGCGTCAGCGTCGATCTCCGCAGCCTCGTCGCCGAGCAGCTCGGGGCCGCCGCCGCCGCCGAATACGGCTACTAGACCCCGTTGCCTTCCGCCGCCCGCCGCCTATAGTCCTCCATCCTCCTTTCCCGCAACGGCAAAGACGATGGACCCCCAGGCGCACAACCGGCGGAACGTTGATCCGCGACTGGCCGAGGAGGAATCCCGGCCAGTCGCCGTCCGGCGTTTGCTGGAACGGCTGCTGGCCGATGCCTGGGCCTGCGAACCCGGCATTCTGGCGGGAACCGACGACGAATTCCTGCACCGCTACCGCGTGAACCTGCGCCGGGCCCGGGTGCTGGTCGGCCAGGCGAAGGATTTCCTGGGCCTGCGCGCGGCCCGGTCCCTGGGCTGCCACCTCCGCGCCCTTGCCCAGCGCACCGGCCCCCTGCGCGACCTCGATGTCCAACTGGCCGGCCGGGCCGGCGTGAATGCCCTGCCGCCGGGCGAACGGGCCATCCTCGAAGGCGGCTTTCTGGCCCATCTCGACCAGCGCCGCGCCCGCGAGCGCCGCGCCTTCCTCCGCTATCTCCGCTCCCGGGAACACCAGCACCGCCGGGACCGCCTGCGCGAAATCCTGGCCGAACCGCCCGTCGCCGGGAGCTTCCCGCCCCTCGGCGAATTCCTCGCCGACCGCATCCGCCAGCGTTTCCGCAAACTGGCCAGACGGACCGACGGCGCGGACTTCCCCGACGACGGCACCCTCCACCGCTGCCGCATCGAGGCCAAGAAACTCCGTTATCTGCTCGAATTCGGCCAGGGCCTCCTCCCCGTCCGCCGCACGGCCCGCTGCATCCGCGACCTCAAACGGGTCCAGGACGCGCTCGGCATCGCCCACGACCTCCTGGTCCGCCTCGGCTGGTTGCGGGGCTACGACGCGCTACTCCGGGACCCGGCGGAACAGGCCGCTCTCGGCCACCTCGAAACCCTTGTCGCGGGCAACTTAGGAATGCCCCATATTTGGCCTGATTGAGTGTACCGGAACC
>LVAZ01000405.1 GCA_001603055.1 Victivallales bacterium Lenti_02 | reverse complement strand
AAGCTGGAGCCGATCGCAAGGCTCTTGGATAAAACAATGAAATAATCGGACGATACACTAGGAGAGGGGGAATCCATGATTTGGCTATACTGCGGGCTCGACTACCGAGTGAACGGAGAGTGCGACTTGTACTTCAATCTGCTCTACGAGATCATCCTTCATGGCATCCGGCGCGGGTTTCGCCGGATCGACCTGGGCATCACCACGCTGGATGCCAAGAAGCGGGCGGGGGCCGAGATTCGGCCGCTCCATATGTACATGCGGCACCGGAACCCTCTGCTGCGCCCCCTGGCGCCGGCTCTGTTCCGTCTGCTGACCCCCGGCGACACCTCGCCGGATCATCGGGTGTTCAGGGATGGTGGAGGGGTTGGGGAATGACCGGTCCGACGCATCCGAATCCCGAGGACACCAAGGCCGAACTCAGTTGCCGCGCGGCCAAGGGGATCATCCTGTATCTCCGGCGCGAACACGGTCCCCGGGTGCTCGACGAGGTGTTCGCGCGGGCGGAATTGCCGGTCGAGTACGTGAACGAGGGCGGCAACTGGATGAGCTTCGCGGCCTTCAACCGCCTGCTCGACGCGATGGTCGCGGTGACCGGCGACCCGGATTCCCCCTATCGGGCGGGCACCCAGACCGCCGATCCCAGCACCTTCGGGCCGATACGGGTCATGGGGCAGCGTTTCCTGAGCATCCAGGGCGTCTACCGCATGATGACCATGCACAGCCACTATTTCGTCAAAATCTGCGACTGGACCCTGCTGGGCTATGCCCAGGGGCACGCCCGCATCCAGATCCGCTACCACAAGGGCTATTCCCAGACCCGCTGGAACTGCGACAATATCCGCGGCCACCTCAG
This sequence comes from Victivallales bacterium Lenti_02, assembly GCA_001603055.1. GTDB lineage: Bacteria > Verrucomicrobiota > Lentisphaeria > Oligosphaerales > Lenti-02 > Lenti-02. Next base: position 2,964 of record LVAZ01000405.1, on the reverse strand, counting down.
TTCGATTCCCACCTGGCTGAACTACGCGCCGGCCCAGGTGGGCCACCACACCTGCATCCTGCATGGCGCCGAAGTGTGCATCTACGATGTGGACTGGATCGAGGAGCCCTCCCACAGTGTGGCCATTTTCGGGGGGATCGGCGGCATTCTGCTGGGGCTGACGGGGTTCGTCGTCCCCGCCTCGCTCCGCGTCAACCAGGGTCTGTGGGTGGTGTTGACGGCCTGCCTCGGGGTGGCGGTCTCCGGGCTCTTCGCGCTGCACGGCCGCCTTCGCTCGGTCCGCCGCCAGCACCTGCTGGAATCCGACTCGCTGATGAAGGCGACCGATGTGAACCAGATCATGTACAACGAGCTGCAGAACAAGGTCGAGGAACGGACCAAGGAGCTGCGCGAGGCGCTCGCCGAGCTCGAGGCCAGCCGGGCGGAGGCCCTCGTCCGGGAACGGGACGCCGCCATCGGGGTGCTGGCCTCGGGCATGGCCCACGACATGAACAGCCCGCTCAACGCCATCACCCTGACGTTCCAGGCGCTCGACGAGGACCTGCCGCCCGACTCCCCGTCGCGCCCCTTGCTGTCCCCGGCCAAACGGGCGGTCCAGCGCTGCAAGCGGCTGGTCGCCGACCTGCTGGCCTTTTCGCGGGAACCCCGGATGGTGGACGCGGCCAACCTCGAGGATGTGGCGCGGCGCTGTCTGGAGCTGTTCGAGGCGGATTCGGCACCGGCGATCCGCACCACCTTCGAGGTGATCGGCGAGCATGCCCAGTTGAAGCTCGACAAGGCCCAGCTTCAGCAGGCCATTCTCAATTTGCTCGACAACGCCGCGGACGCCATGCAGGGGAAGGGGAGCATCTGCCTCCGCCTGCGGACCGGGGCCCGGGACGTGGTTCTGGAAGTCGAGGACGACGGGCCGGGCATGAGCAAGGAAGTGCAGAGTCAGATATTCGAGCCTTTCTTCACCACCAAGAAAACCGGTCATGGCCTCGGCCTGGCAATCACCCGCAGGCTGGTCTCCCGCAACGGCGGCCAGGTGGAACTGGAGTCGGCACCGGGGGCCGGAACCACCTTCCGCCTCCGTTTCCCCCTTCCGAACACGCTGGAAACGACCAACAACCGAGACCGCGCATGAGCGACGAAACCTGGAACGAGGATCCGATCCGGCTGCTCTTGGTCGAGGATGACAAAGAGTCGAGCTTCCTGGTGCAGAGCATGCTGACCCGGCGGGGAATCACCGTCTGTCCGGTGGAGGACGTGCCCGCCGCCGTGGCGCGTCTCGCCGAGGAAAGCTTCGACATCGTCGTCAGCGACGTCCGGCTGGGGACATCGACGAGCGGGGTCGAACTGCTGCGCTGCATCCGCGAGCGCGAGCGCGACCTGCCCGTGATCCTGATTACCGGCTTCGACAGCCTGAACTCGGCCATCGAGGCGGTTCACCTGGGGGCGCAGGACTACATCCTCAAGCCCTTCGACCAGATCGAAGTATTGCTGCTGCCGGTGCAGAAGGCGGTGCGCACCCACCGGCTGGAAATCCAGAACCGCCGTCTGCAGCAGCATCTCCAGGAAAGCGAAAGGCGGTTCCGCCAGGTGCTCGAGAACGCGGCGGATGTGATTTTCCAGGTGGACACGCGGACGGGCGACTTCGAGTACGTCAGCCCCTCCAGCCAGGAGGTTCTGGGCCTGTCTCCGGACGAGGTGCGGCAACGCGGTTTCCGGGGGCTTCTGGAACTGGTGGACCCGTCGGACGCGGAACGGCTTCTCCGTCTGGAGCACAAGGACATGCGCAATGCCGAACTGCGTTTCCGCAACATTCTCCGCGGTCCCCGCTGGCTCAGCATCAATGCCTCCGTCGTGCGCGATCCGGAGACCGGCAGGTCCCGCGCGGTCGTCGGCAGCGTCCGGGACGTGACCGACCTGCGGCTCATGGAGGAGCGGGAGCGGGAGTACCAGGAGGCTCTGGACCGGGCGGCGCGCATGCAGTCCCTGGCCGTTCTGGCGGGAGGGGTGGCCCACGACTTGAACAACATCCTCATGCCCATCCTCACCCTGCCCGAGGTGATCCGCGACGAAATCGCGGCGGAGGACCGGCCGATTCCGAAAAGCATGGACGAGGACTTGGCGGTGATCGCCCGTTCCGGCCAGCGGGCGGCCAGCATCGCCCGGGATTTGCTGAGCCTCAGCCGCAGCCAGTTCCCCGAACGCAGGCCCACGCCCATCAATCTGGCGGTCGACGCCGTGCTCGAATCGGGCACCGTGCTCGAACTGAGAAGGGCTTTCCCCGGCGTCCGCGTCGAGCTTTCGCTGAGCGCCCGGGAACCTCTGGTCTACGGTTCGGAGTCGCATCTTTTCCAGGCGTTCCTCAATATGGTGATCAATGCGTTCGAGGCCATGCCGAACGGGGGCACACTGCGGATTTCCACCGACACCTACCGGCTCAGCCAGCCCTTCATCGGACACGAGAAAATCGAAGCGGGCGAGTATGTCCGCGTCGTTGTGAGCGACACGGGGCACGGGATTCCCCCCGAGGAGATCGACCGGGTTTTCGAGCCATTCCACAGCCGCAAGGGGCGGGGCCGGCCCAGCGGCAGCGGTCTGGGGCTCGCCGTCGTCTACGGCGTCGCCAAGGGGCATGAAGGATATGTGGACCTGACTTCGGCGGTTGGCCGGGGGACCGAGTTCCGGCTCTATTTCCCCGTCTGCGACCAGCCGTTGGCGGTGGTCGAGACGGATGCGGAGGAGGAGGCCGTGGGCGGGGACGAGCGGGTGCTGCTGGTGGACGACGAGGAGATTCCCCGCGAGATGGCCGCCCGTATGCTCCGGCAGCTCGGCTACGAGGTCGAACTGGCCGAGAACGGGCGCGAGGCGGTCGAGCGGGTTGCCGCCGCCGAAGAGTCCCGGTCCTATGCTCTGGTCCTGCTGGACATGGTGATGGAGGAGGACTTCGACGGGCTGGACACCTACCGGACCATC
>LVAZ01000404.1 GCA_001603055.1 Victivallales bacterium Lenti_02 | reverse complement strand
CAGATTCTGCCCGGCGACCGCCAGGCCGGTCCAGGCCCCGCTCGTCTTGTCGATTTCCAAGGCCAAGCTGTTGGGGTCGCCGAAGCGCCAGGCGGTCGCGGTTTCGGTCAGCGGGAAGGCCGTCAGGGTGACGGCGAGCAGGGCGAGGGGCAGGGCGAGACGGGAGGTTCTGGGCATGGCGTGCTCCGTATCTGGTTTGACTGCGGGCAACATGGACGCCTCCGGCCGGGTTTCCAGACGCCTCTGGCGGCTTGTTCGACTTTGGTAGGTGTTTTTTTGGGATGGATGGTGTTATACTTCTGTTTTACGTTGTGAGTGGAGTGGTGTTTTTTCGGTGCTGCCCGCAGTCAGGAATGCACGATGATCACCCGAGCCGTGCGAATTGTCAACGAATTTGGTATCCACTGCCGTCCGTCCTGTCTGATCGCCAAGGCGGCCGGCGAGCTTGCCTGCAAGGTGACGATCCGCACCCGGGCGGGGGCGCAGGCCGATGCGTCGCGGGTATTGGACCTGCTGGGCCTGGGCCTGGGGCCCGGCGACAGCGCCGAGATCGTCTGCGAGGGGCCCGGCGAGGAGGCCGCCGCCGACCAGATGGTTGAACTGCTGACCCGCCAATACGACTTCAAGCGCTGACTTGCGGCGGGAACGCTGTTTTTTGCTTCCGCCAGGTTCTTTTCCCGGTGCCAAAAGTCGCAATCCTAGGTGGGTTGTGGCATTTTAGGTAGTGGAAGTCATCGTGGATTGCTCCCCGGCGTGCCTGGTGCGCGGGGACGGCGCCCGCAACAAGGTGCACTACATGCTGAACTACGCATTGCCAAACGACATCCGAGGCGAGTGGATTTGGCTCTCGGACCAGCAGGAATCGCTCGAGGACTTTGTCTTTTTCCGGCGCGATTTCACCCTCTACCAGACGCCGTCCTCGGCGGAACTCTGGGTTTCGGCCGGGTGCCTGTTCCATGTCTACGTCAACGGTCGCTACCTGGGCTTTGGCCCGAGCCCCTGTGTGTCGGGCGATGCGGACGTGGCCTACTTCGATGTGTCCTTCCTGCTTGAGACGGGGGTGAACGTCATCGCGATCATGGGCTACAACGCCCATGTGTCGCGCACCGGCGCCCGGCGTTGCCCGAGCGGCTTGTGGGTGCAACTGGACACGGGCGAGGTGCCGAGCGTCTGGACCGACGGGAGCTGGCTCTGCCATCCGGGCGAGTGTTTCCGCAGCGGCAGGCCGCGGTCCTCGGAGGCCCGCGGTTTCTGCGAGAAGGCCGATTTGCGGCATTATCCGTTTGGCTGGAACGAACTGGAGTTCGAGACGGTGGGCTGGTGCCCGCCGAATGTCCGGCAGGCGGTCGCGGACGCGCCGGTCAAGCTGTGTCTTTCCCACCGGGCGGAATGGGTGCTCAATTCGGACAACTCGTCGAATGTGCTCTTCCGGGGCGGCTTCAAGCAGCAGCGCGCGGTGACCAACATCTCCTGGGGCGGGCTGCCCGACATGCGCGGGCCGGGGGTCTACGTGGCGGAGACTTTCCTCTACAGCGCCGGCGACTGGGAGACCGAGGCCTACGTGTTCAGCGACGATCCCTATGTGCTGATGGTGAACGACGAGCGGGTGAAGGAGCAGGGGGTGGGCAGCCTGCCGCCCAAGGCCGATTTCTCGCGCTGCCGGCCGCTGTGCTTCGGCCAGGGGGAGGTGGTTTCTCCGGAACTGGTCCTCGTCCTGCGCCGGGGCTGGAACCGGATCGTCTTCGCGCAGCATGTGGAGGTGGGGTCGGCCGGGGCGAGCTTCCTGTTTCCGGAGATCGTTCCGGACGACTTGCTGTCCCTGCGCAAGCCGGAGCAGGCCAACCTGCGCGGCTGGTCGCTCAGCGGGCCGCTGCGCACGCCGATCCAACTGGTTTGCCCCAATCTGCTCTTCGGGGACCTGCCCAAGTCGCCCTTTGTCCCCTTTTTCCGGCCGGCACCGGACGAGAATGTGTATCTGATGTCCTGCGAGTTCACCCCCGGCGAGTATTCGCCCGAGGAGACCGAGGCGCCGGTGCAGTTGGAGGAGGGGCAGTACATCGTCTTCGATTTCGGGACCATGGTCTACGGCTGCCCGGAACTGGAGTTCACCGGCGAGGACGGCGATATCCTCGACGTGGTCTGCGCCGAGCAGGTCGTGGCGGGGCAGGCCCTGTGCTGGGCGGAGGGCCGCCGCAACACCGACACCCTGGTGCTGGGGCCGACCGACCACTGCGTCTGGCGGGGCATCGTCCCGCGCGGCATGCGCTACCTGATGGTGGCGGCGCGCCGGGCGGCGGGAAAGGTCGTCCTGCACGGCTGGCAGGTCCGCCGCCGCAAATACCGGTTCGACAATGCCGGCTCCTTCACGTCCGGCGACCCGGTCCTGGACGACATCTGGGCGGTTGGCGTCCGGACCCTCGAGGCCAACATCCAGGGTCGCTTCCTCGACGCCCCGGCCAAGGAGGCCACCCAGTACGCCACCGACGCGATGATCGAGTCCTGGGCCGCCTACCATGTCTTCGGCGCCTATGAACTGGCCGGGCTGGCGCTGGCCGAGTTCGCCTCCGCCCAGTTGGAGACCGGGGCCATTCCCGCCTGCTGCCCCAGCGATTACTTTGTCGAGATGCCGGACTATTCCCTGATGTGGATTGTCTGGCTCCAGCGGCATTATCTGTACAGCGGCGACCGGAAACTGCTGGAGCGTCTGCTGCCGACGGTGGAGCGTCTGCTAGCCCGCTTCCGCCAACTGGCCGACCCCGAGCTGCGCATTCTGGTGGACTTGCCGCTGCGGGGCGGCGGCTACTGCTTCCTCGATCACGGCGACATCCATCGCGAGGGCGCGGTCACCGGGCTGAACGCGCTCTACTGCCGCGCGCTGCTGGCGGCGGCCTGGCTCTGCGAACAGATCGGGATCGAGCGCAAGGCGGAAGCCCTGCGCCAGTCGGCCGCCCATGTGGCCCGGGTGATGCGCGAGTTGACGTGGCTGCCCGAGCAGGGGCTGTTCGCGGACTGCTGGACCGAGGGCGAGCATTCCGACTACACGTCCTGGCAGACCAACGTGCTGGCCATCTACGGCGGCATCGCCCGGCCCGAGGACTACGAGAGCATTCTCTCCCATCTGTTCTGCGAGGGCGAACCCTACGAACTGCTCGCCCATGCGGAGACCAACAACCCGTTCTTCCAGTTCTTCGTCCTCGAATCCGCCTTCGCTCTGGGTCATCGGGCCTGGGCGGGGCAGTTGCTGCGCTGGTACTGGGGCAGCATGATCGAGCGGGGGGCCGCCACCTGGTGGGAGTTCTTCGATCCCAACGGCAATCCCAACGAAGTGCCCAGCCACAGCCTCTGCCACGGCTACGGGGTCTCGCCGAATGCCTTCCTCTGCGCGGAGGTCGCGGGCATCCGCCCGGCCCTGCCCGGTTTCACCCGGGTCTATTTCAACCCCTTGCCCGAGCTTACGCCGTGGGTCAAATGCCGCATTCCCACGCCCTACGGGCACATCGAGGTCGAATGGCGGCTGGAGGAGTCGGGCACGCTGATTGCCCGCATCACCAGCAACTATCCGCTGGAGGTTGTCCCCGTTCTTTCCCCCGCCATCGCGGCCACCGCCACCATCCATGTGGGGGACGAGGTATCGATTCTGGCGGAGGAGGACTGAGGCGGCAGGGTGACGGTTCCGCTCCCTTCGCCATGTGCGGTTGACCGGTTTTGCCGGGGACACGGCTTTTCCGTGTCCCGGCGCGGGATGAGTAGGGATGTTTGTTCCGTTTCCGGATTTCGTTCTATCAGGAGTGACTCATGCGCACCATCCGTCTGCTGACCATCGGCAATAGCTTTTCCGAGAACGCGCTGACCTATCTGGAGAGGATCGCCCAGAGCGAGGGCCAGGTGAACTTCCTCGTCGGGCGCGCCAGTCTCGGCGGCTGCTCCCTCGAAAAACACTGGAACATCGCGACCTATACCGAAGCCCATCCCGAGTACAAGACCTACTCGCTGGGCAAGCTCTCCGCCGGGGAGCCGGTGCAGGCGAACCTGCAGGAGGCGCTGGTCGCCGAGAAATGGGACATGGCGACTCTCCAGCAGGTCAGCCATAAGAGTTGGCGGCCCGAGACCTTCGAGCCGTGGCTGGGGCGGCTGGCCGAGCTGGTCGGGCGGCTGGCGCCGCAGGCGGAAATCCTGCTGCACCAGACCTGGGCCTACCGGCTGGACTCGCCCTTCTTCTGCGAGCAGGGGCTGAGCCAGCAGCTCATGCACGAGCGCATCGCCGCCGCCTATGCCCATCACTCGGCCAAGTACGGCTTCCGGATTCTGCCTTCGGGCGAAGCGATTCACCGGGCGCGGTCCGTGCCGGGGCGCCAGTTCCGCTGGCCCGAGGAAAATTACGCCTACCGTTCGGCGTCCGCTCCCGCGCTTCCCGCGCAGGAGAACTCCTTTGCCTCCGGCTGGAGCTGGGCCATCCGCGAGACCCCCGAGGGCATTCCGGAACTGCGGCTCGACGCCAACCACCTGAACGCGCGCGGCAACTATCTGGCCGGCTGCGTCTGGTACGAGACTATGACCGGGCTGCCCACCAGCGGGCGGACCTTCGTCCCCGACGGCATCGGGACCGAGGATGCCGCCTTCCTCCGTCAGATCGCCCACGCCACCGTCGCCGGGTGATTTTTCCGGAAAAAACGGTTTTTCTCTAGCCTTGGACATGCAATGTCCAAGGCTGGTGGTGTAGGTTTCCCGCATAGGCATTTCACCATGCGGGAGATCATCCAATGCGCCTGAAGCAGCAAGAACGGTTGGTGTTCATCATTGGCGCCCTCAAGCGGGGAAGCCATCCCAGCGCCGAGAAACTGGCGGCGGACATCACCGCCTTCACCGCGCGCCAGGGTTTCGACGGGGGCGTGAGCACCAAGACCATCTACCGGGACATCGAGCACCTGCGGCTTGAGTTCGACGCGCCGATCTACTACGACGAGCAGCGGCACGGCTATTTTCTGCAAGACCCGCAATGGGTCTATCCGGCGCAGGAGCTGGTGGGCGAGCGGCTGTTCGCCGCCGTGCTTTCCGAGTCCCTCTCCCGGTCCGTCCTGCCCGCGCCGTTGCAGCGTTCGCTGGGCGAGGCGATGGAGGTGCAGATTGCGGCGGGCGATCCGGAGGACATCGACGCCGAGCTGCTCGATGCGGTGGTCTTCGCCACCGGGGCCACGGCGGGCCTGTCGCCCGAGGTGTTCGAGACCGTGATGCTTGCCTGGCGGCAGCAGCGGCGGCTGCGGATCACCTACACCCGGCCCGGCGCGGCCCCCGTGACCCGCGATGTGGACGTGCATGCCGTGTTTCTCGCCGAAGGGGCCTGGTACGCGCGGGTCTACTGCCACATGCGGCGGGATTTGCGCAGCCTCGCCCTGCACCGGGTCAGCGATCCCCAGTTGCTCGAACCCGGGTTCGAGCGCAGTCCCCAGGTCGCCGCCAGCCTGCGCAGCCAGAACGTGTTCGACTACGAGACGGTGGACGACATCATCGTCCAGTGCAGCGCCGAGAAGGCGCCCCTGATCGGCGAGCGCGAGTGGTTCCCCGGCCAGGAGGTCCAGTCCCTGCCGGACGGGGGGATCGAGCTGCGTTTCCCGCAGGTGCCCCGGCCGCTGCTGGTGCGCTGGGTGCTGACCTACGGCGGGCATCTTGTCCTGCGC
>LVAZ01000403.1 GCA_001603055.1 Victivallales bacterium Lenti_02 | reverse complement strand
TCGATGCCCCGCGCCACCCCCGCGACCAGTTGGCGCGGGGTGCCGACGCCCATCAGGTAATGGGGCTTCTCGGGCGGCAGGCCGGGGGCGCACCAGTCGAGGACTTCGAGCATTTCCGCCTCGGGCTCGCCGACGCTGACCCCGCCGATGGCGACCCCGTCGAAGCCGAGGGCGGCGATTTCGGCCACGGCCCGCTCGCGCAAATCCTGATAGGTGCTGCCCTGGCAGATGCCGAAGACGAGCTGGCCGTCGGCGCGGGGCTGTTCGCGGCATTCCGCCGCCCAGCGCATGGTCAGTTCGAGCGAGGCGAGGGCTTGCTCGCGGGTCGCGGGATAGGGGGTGCATTCGTCGAAGGCCATGGCGATGTCGGAGCCGAGCGTGGCCTGGATGGCCATCGCCTCCCGGGGACCGAGAAACAGCCGCGTGCCGTCGATATGGCTCTGGAACTCGACCCCATGGGGGTGGAGCTTGCGCAGTTTGCTGAGGCTGAAGACCTGGTAGCCGCCGCTGTCGGTGAGGATGGCCCCGTCCCAGCCCATGAAGCGGTGCAGACCGCCGGCCGCGCGCATGATGTCCATGCCGGGGCGGAGGTTGAGATGGTAGGTGTTGCCGAGAATGATCCCGGCCCCGAGTTCGTGCAGTTCGCGGGGCGAGACGGCCTTCACCGTGGCGGCGGTCCCCACCGGCATGAAGGTGGGGGTCTGGATGTCGCCGTGCGCGGTCCGCAGCACCCCCCGGCGGGCGTGGCTGGCGGGGTCCGAGTTGAGGATTTCAAAGCACATGAGCTGCCCTATTTCGCCGCTTCGCGGATGTCGAACTCCAATTTCCAGGAACCGTCCCCGCCGATTTGGTCGCACCAAAGCTGGATGGTGCCCACCTCGGTCAGCTCGGTGCGCAGACGCACCGGCACCAGCGAGCCGGCCGAACCTGTCTCGGCGGGCAGTTCGGCCACCACCGGGGGCAGCTCGGCCAGCTCGTCGGCATCCCAGTCGACCAGCCGTCTGCCGGTCTGGTCCTCGGGGCGGACGGTGCTGGAGAAGACGCGGAACTCGGTGGGTTCGCCGACCACCAGGCCCAGCCCTTCGGCGGGAACCGTGAGGGACGAGCCCTCCTCGAGGCCGAAGGGAACCACGCAGAGGGCCTCGATGGGCGGGGCGAAGCCGGGCACGGCGGGCAGACTGGATTCGATGCCCAGGTAGTAGGAACGGGCACTGCCCGCCTTGATCCGCACGCCACCGCCACGCTGGACGATGCCGTACCACGCGGCCCCGAGGGCCACGGCCAGATCGGGGTCGTGACGATCAAGCACGGCGATCCGGTATTCGGGGTCGGTGTTCCAGCCGACGATGGCGTCGGCAATCCGCTGGCGGAAGGCGTCGGCCTTGGTGACGCCGCCGTTGAACAGGACCACGTTGGGCAGGCGGATGTGCCCCTGCTCGTCTTCGAGCCGGTGGCGGTCGAGGAAGGCGGCGAGATGCTTGGTGAAGGCCGGATCGGCGGCGTAGTCGAGGCCGAAGCTGCGCAGGCCGACCTTCCGGCGCTCCGCCGGGCGGTCGTTGAGGGCGCAACCAGGGAAGAAGCCGTCGAGCAGAGCGGCGCGGAGTTCCTCGGCGGTGAGCTGGGTGGTGATGGTGCCGCCGACCAGGCCGGTGCCGCGCCCGAGAATGGTGAGGGTCTGGGGCCGCTCGTCCCCGTCGCCGATCTTCTCCTTGGCCTCGCGGCAGGCGTGGGTGAGGGCGGCGAGCTGATGGGCGTCGAGCCGGACCCCCTGCTCCCGTTCGAGCCGGGCCGCGACGGTGTAGGCCAACGTGAGGTCCATGTTGTCGCCGCCGAGCAGGGTGTGCTCGCCCACGGCGAGGCGTTCGAGGGCCAGTTCGCCCCCGTCGTCGAGCACGGCGATGAGGGTGAAGTCGGTGGTGCCGCCGCCGATGTCGCAGACCAGGATCACGTCCCCGTCGCCCACCGTTTTCCGCCAGTCCTCGCCCTGGGCCTGGAGCCAGGCGTAGAAGGCGGCCTGGGGCTCCTCGATCAGGCGCACGGTCAGCCCGGTCAGGCGCGCGGCCTCGACCGTGAGTTCCCGCGCCACGGCGTCGAAGGAGGCGGGTACGGTGAGCATGACGTCCTGGTTTTCGAGCCGCAGGCTGGCGTCCTCGCGGGCCATCTGCCAGTTCCAGGCATCGCGCAGATGGTCGAGAAAGAGCCGGGCCGCGACCACCGGCGAAATTCGCCGGGGCGGCGGGTTCCGGTCGAAGGGAAGAAGGTCTTCCCGGCGGTCGAGATGTTCGCAGCAGAGCCAGGATTTGGCGGAGGCGACCACCTTGCCGGGGAGACGCGAGGCCACCAGGCGGGCGTAGGTGCCGACCACCATGCTCGGCGCCTGCTCGTGCCAGGGCAGAGCCAGGGTCTCGGGCACCTCGTCATGGGCCTCGGGAAGATAGACGAAGGAGGGCAGAACCGGACGCTCGGCCACCTCGCCGGGAGCGACAAGCTGCGGAACGGGCAGAATCCGGACGGCGCGCTCCGCCTCCGGCAACGCGGTGTCCACATAGGCCAGGGCACAGTTCGTCGTGCCCAAGTCGATGCCCACCACATATCTGGATGTGTCCATGCGGACCTCCCAAAAGACACGGAAATAGCCCCTATTCGGGCACGGGATAGGAGTGTACCAATGTAGCCCGGCCCAGCCAAAACCCAAGCCCGGCGCCGGGGGGGAGTGGACGCAGTGGACACAGTGGACGGAGTGGCTCCCACCGACTCTTGTTTCGTCGCGCAGATGGTCTTCCATGAGAAGGTAATGTCAAGAGGATCGACGTGGCGATGTTCGCTTT
>LVAZ01000402.1 GCA_001603055.1 Victivallales bacterium Lenti_02 | reverse complement strand
CCCGATGGCGAGGGGGGGGGTGTCGTTTTGGAAGCGCATGAACCAAACGGCTTGACAAAGCGGGCTGGCGAGTGTTATTACTTCTCCCCGCTGGCCGGGAATGCATACAAGAGTCTTTCTTCGGTTTCTGCAAAAAATCAGCAAGGAGTCTTCATGCGCCGCCATTTCACCCTCATCGAACTGCTCGTGGTGATCGCCATCATCGCCATTCTGGCGAGCATGCTGTTGCCCGCCCTGGCCAACGCCCGCGCCAAAGCCCGCTCGATCAATTGCGCCGGGAACGTCAAACAGATCGCTCTGGCCGCCGAAATGTATGCCCAGGACCACAACGACCGGCTGCCCCAGAACCACACCGCCGATCCCGATCCCCTGCGCAAGCGGTGGCATGCGGTCATGAAGCCCTACTACGTCGACGACGCCGTCATGAAATGCCCCGCCAACACCTCCACCGCCACCATCCAGTACGGCAAGCGGGGCTGCACCGACAGCTACCTCACCGGCGAGCAGTCCTCCGATTTCTGGAACGGCATGAAGATGGGCGTGCAGCAGCCTTCCGCCACCATCTCCTTTGCCGACTGGGGTAGCGGAAACGGCGACCGGCTCTGCCCGCACTGGCACCAGCCCGCCACCAACCGAGGCTATGTTCATGCCGAACTCCACACCGGCGGCGCCAACTACGCCTTCTTCGACGGCCACGTCGAATGGCTGCGCTACGGGAACACCTTCGGCGGCACCAAGAACCTCTGGCTCTACACCAAGTCCGGCGCCCAGCCCACCACCGATGTCCCCTCCTGGCCCTGGCCGTAGGAACTCAGGCGAACAGAAACCAGCCCGGCGGGAATCCCCCGCCGGGCTTTTTGCTGGTTCCAACCTGCGGCGGCCGGCCCCTCTACACGGGATAGGTCCCGTAGCGGCGGGCGGCGTCGAACATGGCGCAGACCTGCTCGGGGGGGACGGTGGGCTGGATCACATGCACTTGGTTGAAGACGAAGCCGCCGCCGGGGGCGAAGATGCGGATGCGGTCGCGGACATGCTCGGCGATCTCCTCCGGGGGGCGGAAGCCAAGGACGCTCTGGGTGTCGCAGCCGCCGCCCCAGAACACGATCCGCCCCCCGTACTTGCGCTTGAGTTCGGCGGGGTCCATGCCGGCGGCGGAAGTCTGCACGGGGTTCAGGATGTCGATGCCGCAATCGATCAGCGTTTCGATCAGGGGTTCGATCGCCCCGCAGCTATGCAGGTAGAAGAGCCAGTCCGTGTGGCCATGCAGCCACTCGGCGAACCGGCGGTAGTGGGGGGCGATGGCTTCGGCGAACAGGTCGGGGCCGAGCATGGGGGCGTTCTGGGTGCCGAGGTCGTCGGCGAAGACGACGCAGAAGGTGTAGTCGCCGAGGGCCTGGTGCAGACGGGAGTACTTCTCGATCAGGGCGTCGCACTGCCGGTGCAGGCGGTCCTGGACCTTGGCCGGTTCCAGCAGGAGGTCCATGAGAAACTCGGGCTGGTGCGAGGAGAAACCGCCGCCGAAGCGCGCGGTGAGCGCCAGATCGGTTTCGTTGTAGAGGGTCCGGGCGTAGGTTTGCAGGGCGGCCAGCGTCTCGTCGGTGAGAGCGGGGCCGAGGCCATACCAGCCCTTGCCGTCCTCGGCGTCGAAATAGTGGGAGGCCGGCGGCCTCAGATAGCGCTTGCCGTTCGGGTGGACCAGCACCCAGGTGCCGTCGGCCTGCCGCTTCAGGTCCAGCCCGGCCGGGAGGCGGACGTCGATGCCGTCCAGCAGGGGATGGCTTTCCCAGTCCCGGACGACGCAGGTGGGGTCGATGGCGGCCACGTCCACCCCGAAACGCTCGCGCACGTCGCCCTCGACCCTGGCCAGCATCTGCATGATGTCGTCGCAGACGACCCGCCCGGCGGGCAGGCCCAGATGGCGGCGCAGATTGTCGTAGGCCCGCATGTGGATGCTGCTGGCGCCGGTGCTGCCCCCGAGATCAATGGGCACCCGGTCCGGCTCGGTGAATCGACAGGCGGCAAGAACCCGTTCGCGGCTGGTCATCGTGGCTTCCCCGGAGGTGGTTGGAGCGGCGAGTCCCACACTATCGCGCCGGAGGGGGCGGCGGGAAAGCGGAGGGGAAGAAAAACCTCGGCCAACTGCGGGCGTTCCGCCCGTCCGAGCCATGGGCTCGCCGCGGCGAGGTCCGGGAATCACCGTTTGGGGCGGATTTCGTACTCGCGGGAGACCGGGATGCGCGCCCGCAGCGCCTCCTGCTCCAGCGCAGCCACCCGGGCAATGACCTGATCGCGCTGCGCCCACTCCTTCCGGTAAAGCTCCACCTGGCCTTCGTAGTAGCCGGTCTTCGCCATCTTGGTCTCCGCGAACTCGGCGACGGCCGCCGGGTCGTCGGGATCGATCCGGCGGTTGCGCAGGAACCAGCGGGCGACCGCATAGTCGCGCAGCTTGGTTTCCGTCACCCGGCGCTTCTCGTTCACCGCCGCCACTGCGGCAGCCTGCTTGACCTGCGGCGCCGCCGGGTTGAACGCCAGATTGACCCCTGCCGCCCATTCGGCGGCGGTGTGGCAGGCGACCGGGTTCCCGTCGATCAGCAACTCATGCTCTCCCGCCGCCAAGCCCTTGAAGCAGACGGTCTCCTGGTTCAGTTCCCGCTCGACCGGGAGCTTTTCGAGCAGGTCGGCAAGCCTCGGATCAACCGGATAGGGGAGCGCCTTCTCCAGGACCGTGAACGCCCACCCCTCGTCCTTGCGCCTGATCGCGCCAACCGTCGCGTTCGCGACCTCCGTCACCTGCCCGGCCACCGCGTCGAAGGTCAGATGGGAAACCAGGGCGGTGGCCCCCTGCGCCTTGAGAAAGAGCCAGGCCATCATGAAGTTGCCCGCCAGGCCGGGATGGACCCGGTCCGGCCCGATCAGCGTGTAGGCCGGGTTGTTTTTCTGCTCCGCCAGATTGAAGGCGGTCATCGGGGCGTGCAGTTCCACCAGTTCGGCCTGATACTCCGGGGCCAGCTCCCGCACGATCTCCGCGCACGCGGCCAGCGCGTCGTTGCACCCCGGCTGGTTGTTGTTCCGGTCGTTCCGGCAGGTCTGGTCGAAGGGCGACGGGGTCATCAGAATAAGGCGGGCACTCGTCTCGCGGCGCAGCCGCCCCAGCAGGACGACCAGATTGGCGCGATAGGCGTCCAGCGAGCGGGCCTGGGCCTCGAGCTGTTTGGCCGTGGGCTCGGCGACATAGTTGCCGCGCCCCACATCATTCATGCCCAGCATCACCACCACCACCGAGGGCGATTTCGCCACCACGTCCTCGTTCAGCCGTCCCTGCGTGCCCCCGGCCGTGTCCCCCGCCACTCCCGCGTTGACGAAATGGATGGTGCGGTCGGGAAACCGGGTCAGATAAAAGGCGTAGATCATGGCGGGATACGGATGGGACTTGGTGATGCTGTCTCCCAGGAAACAGACCGTGTCGCCATCCTTGAACAGCTCCGCCGCAGCCTTGCCGCCGCCGAGAC
>LVAZ01000401.1 GCA_001603055.1 Victivallales bacterium Lenti_02 | reverse complement strand
CCTGCAAGGGCTCGATTCCTCGGAGAGCCCCCGAAAACCATGAAACCATATCCGTCCGAGCAGGTTCAGCCCCGCCGATAACCGGAGAAACAGAACTCAGAGGGACGCGCAACCAAAACGCCTTGCTCCCCGCCATGCAAATCAAGCGCCTGGAGCGGCCACGTCCTCGTGGCCACGGCGCGCAGCGCCGGAAGCGCCCCGCCCAATCCGCAAAGGTGGGCATGGCGCGGGACGGTTGGTCGCGAGGACGCGACCGCTCCACGCAAAAGATTGGCACGGGGTCCGGCGCAGCCACGGGAAAGGCCCAGAATACACCCTTCCCGGTACTCCGCACGCTGACAAACAGGGCGTTCAGCTTGCGCGATCTTCGTGCTTCCCCCACCGATAACCGGAGAAAATGCCAGGCCCGTGGCGAGGGAACTGCTCCTGAGACGGAGAGACGCGGTTCTCCCCTGCTGGGCGCAAAGCGCCGGGTCGCCCCGGCCAATGGCTCGGCAGGCATGACGTCCCGTCTCCGGCACACGTCCCGCGCCCGAGGACGGGCGCCTCTCCAGCGCAAGGCCAGCCGTATTTCACAAGTCGAGTTCTTTTGTCCCGAAACCAGGGCGGAGCCGCCTCGGGCGAGTATGGTACCGGAGTCAAGGAGAACCCCATGCGCACCATCTTCGTCGTCCTCGACTCGCTCAACCGCCACTACCTGAACTGCTATCAGCCGAGCTGGGTGCAGACCCCGAACCTCGACCGTCTGGCCGAACGGGGCGCGGTGTTCGCCAACCACTGGTGCGGCTCGCTGCCCTGCATGCCAGCCCGGCGCGAGATGATGACCGGACGGCTCAATTTCCTCGAAACGCCCTGGGGGCCCATCGAGCCGTGGGATGACTGCCTGCCGGTCGAGCTGCGCCGCCGGAAGGGCGTCTACAGCCACCTCATCACCGACCACTACCACTACTTCCACAGCGGCGGCGAGTGCTACCACACCCTCTTCGACACCTGGGAGTTCGAGCGCGGCCAGGAAGGCGACGTCTGGCATCCCCTGGTCGAGGCGCCCGAGGCTCCTGCGGGCACGCGGGGCAAGGGCAAGGTCCGCCGAGCCTACTGGGTGAACCGCCAGTTCCACGATCCCGAGGAGGACCTTTCCTACCCCACCCCCCGCTGTTTCGCCCGCGCCATCGAGTTCCTCGAAAACAACCACGCCGCCGACAACTGGCATCTCCATCTCGAAGTCTTCGACCCCCACGAACCCTTCGACTGCCCGAGCAAATACCGCGACCTGCACGGGGACACCTGGGACAACCGCTACTTCTACAACTGGCCCGAGTACGCCCCCCTCGATCCCGAGCTGGACGATCCCGACGCCGTGGCCCATATCCGCAAATGCTACGCGGGCACCCTCGCCATGGCCGATTTCTGGCTCGGCAAGATGCTCGACAAGATGGACGAGCACGATCTCTGGAAGGACACCGCCCTGGTGCTCACCACCGACCACGGCCACCTGCTCGGCGAGCACGGGCTCTGGGCCAAGAACTACATGCTCGACTACAACGAGCTGGCCCATATCCCCCTCCTCGTCTGCGCGCCCGAAATCAAGCAGCCCGGCACTCGGGTCCAGGCCCTCACCGCCACCATCGACCTCATGCCCAGCTTCATGGACTGGCACGGGGCCGACCTGCCCCCCCATGTCCAGGGCCGCTCGTTCCGTCATCTCCTCGAACAGGACGAACCCCACCATGAATCCGTCCTCTTCGGCTACTTCGGCAAGGATGTGAACTGGACCGACGGGGTCCACACCTACTGCCGCCAGCCCCAGCCCGGCGCACCGCTCTATCACTACACCCTCATGCCCCGCGGCTTCAGCGACTTCCTCCCGCGCGAGCGTCTGGCCCAGGCGGAAACTGGGGTCTTCCTCCCCACCGCCCACGGCGTTCCCCACCTGCGCATTCCCGCCCGCTCGCAGCGCCACCGCGACGCCACCGACGCCAATCCCATCTTCGACCTCCGCACCGATCCCGGCCAGCGCCAGCCCATCGCCGATCCCGGTCTCGAAACCGAACTGGCCCAGCGGCTCGCGCAAACCCTCGCCCGCTACGGTGCCATGCCCGAGCAATACAGCCGTCTCGGGCTCGAACCCCCGACGCAAGCATAGAAAGAACCAGCATGGCCAAGCACACCTTCCTCATCACCGGCGCCAGCGTCGGCATCGGCCGCGCCACCGCCGAACAGCTCGCCGCCCAGGGCCACACCGTCATCGGACTCGCTCGCCGCGAAGCCGACAATTTCCCCGGCATCTACCGCCAGGTGGACCTCGCCGACCGCGCCGCCACCGGCCAGGCCCTCGCCGAACTGGTCGCCCAATACGAGATCGACGGGCTGGTCAACAACGTCGGCCTCGTCCGTCCCGCCCCGCTCGCCGACATCAAACTGGCCGATCTGAACGAGGTGTACAACCTCAACGTCGCCTGCGCCGTCCAGTGCATGCAGGCGGTCCTGCCCACCATGCGCGCCAAGCGCTACGGGAGGGTAGTGAACATCGCCAGCCTGGTCACCTCCGGCGTGCCCAACCGCACCAGCTATGCCGCCGCCAAATGCGCCCTGGTCAGTTGCACCACCTCGTGGGCGCTGGAACTGGCGGCCGACGGCATCACCGTCAACGCCGTCTCGCCCGGCCCCACCGCCACCGAGCTGTTCCACCACAACAACCCGCCCGGCAGCGAGGGCTACCGTCGCTATACCGGCATGGTCCCCATGGGCCGTGTCGCCCCGCCCGAGGAGATCGCCGTGGCCGTCTGTTTCTTCCTCAGCGAGGAAGCCAGCTTCGTCACCGGCCAGAATCTCTACGTGGACGGCGGGGCCAGCGTCGGCCCCGCCCCGGCCCGCTGACCCCGGCTACATTGCCAGAATCTGGCGGGCGGTTACCGCCGTGTCGGCGAGGGAGGCCAGATTGGGGGCGACCTCGCTGACCAGCGGGCCGTCGTAGCCGATGGCCCGCAGCTCGCGCATGACGGCGGGGAAATTCACCTCGCCCTTCAGCAGCGGGGTCCATTCCCCGTTCAGCGCCCGACCCTTCCAATCCTTCAGATGGACGCGCTTGATGTGCTTGCCCACGATGCGCACCCAGTGCTGGGGGAACTGGAAGACCGCCATGTTGCCCGGATCGAAGTAGAAGCCGACCCACTCGCTGCCCACCTCGTCGAGAAACCGCTTGGTTTCCAGCGGGCTGAAGCAGAAGCCGCTCCAGACGAACTCGAAGGCCAGGGCCACGCCCGCCTTCCTGGCGGCGGGGGCCAGCTTGCGCAGGGAGTCCACCCCGTTCCGGTAGGCGTCGTCGTAGTAGAGTTCGGCGGAGAACCGGCCGAGCGTGGTCAAAGCGGCGGTGGCCCCGAGCTGGGCCGCCACTTCGAGACCATAGGCGGTCTCCGCGACGCTGCGCGCCTGCGCCTCGCCGGAATCGAGCAGATTCCCCGTGCAGTGGCCGAAGGTCACGGACTCGACCGGCAGGCCGTATTCCCGCGACAGCCCCCGGATTTCCTCGATCTGGGCCGGGCTCACCTCCCCGGTCAGCGCCCCCTTCTGCCGCATGCTCAGCTCGACCGTCTCGTAGCCCGCCTCCTTGGCCTGGCGGAAAAACTCCGGCAGCGACAGGTCCGGGCAGATCAACTGGCTGATACCAATGCGCATCTTCCTACTCCTGTTTTGGCTGAAAAACCGACGGCGCGCCCCAAGCCCGAGGCGCGGTGCTGACGGGGGGAATGTAGACCCCCCCGCCCATCCCGGCAAGCCAATCAACCCCACCAGCCGAAGGCCCCCCCTCTTTCCCGATTCCTCTTCGTGCCCTTCGTGCCTTCGTGGTGAAATGGGTCAGCCGATTTTCTCGACGGAGATGATGGCCTTGAGGCAATGGCTGCCGCCGGGGGGAATGTCCACCGCGTCGCTGCGGGCGTTGGTGGTTTCCACGCAGACCATGCCGGGATATTCGTCGTCGCCGAAGTCGGGCATGCGGGCGGCTTTCGCGATCCAGGGATTCCAGACCACGCCGGAGTTGCTGCCCTCCTTGGCGATGCGGATGCGCCGTCCGAAGCCGGGATCGGTGATGGTGGCGTCGCCGGTGCAGTCGCCGAAGACGAGGTCGGTCTCCTCGGCGATGCGGACCGGCCCCCGCTGGATGCCGGGGGTGTTGGCACCGCCGACGGTGTTCACAAAAGGACAGCCGTCGAAGCCGTCGATGACGATGTCGGCCACATTGCTCACGCTGAAATAGGTGTGCAGGGCCTGGGTGATGCGCAGGGGTTTCTTGCCCGGGTTGCGGGTGGTCAGAGCCACTTCGAGCTTGTCGCTGATGGTGATGGTCTCGATCAGCTCGAAGGGCGAACCGAACATGGCGCGGGTTTCCGCGCTGTCCTTCAGGCGGAGAGTCAGCCGGGTGCCTTGGCGGCCAAGCGCCTCGGCCCCGATCACCTCCCAGCGGGCCAGCCGGGCAAAGCCGTGCGCGGGCAGGTCCGGATTCTCCGGATGGGCACCGAACCAGGGCCAGCAGACCGGAATGCCGCCCCGCAGGGGCTTGCCTTCCTCGTGCCAGCTCTGCCCGCTCATCCACAGCACGTCGCGCTCGCCGGAACGCTGGAACGAAAGCACATGCCCCCCGTGCAGGGAGACGGCGGCGCTGGATTGCGAGCAGACCAGGTCGGCCAGCGGCAGCCGCCCCTTGCCCAGGGTGTAGGTCACCGCGCCCTCGGCCCGGAATTCGTCGTTCAGTCGTTCAAGATTGTGCATGGTACATTCTGCTCCGATAGGTTTGAAAGGGTACTCGTCTTCCCTTGCAGAGACACCCGCCGGCGAAGGAAGTGCCACGGGTCGTGGAAACACCATTCCGAGTCTCGTACAGTCGGTGTGGATTCCCGATGGTCAAGCCTGCCGCGCAGCCAAGGCATAGGCATCGAGCAGGGCCGGGACGGCCACCGTGTTCAGATCGAAATGGCGGCGCACCCCGGCCAGCCCGGCGGCGGACAGCTCGGCCCGGCAGGCGGGATCGCGCAGGACCGGGGCCAGGGCGTCGGCCAGCGAAGCGGGCGAACCCACCTCCCAGAGCACCCCGCCGCCCGTCCGTTCGAGCACTTCGGGAAAAGCCCCCCGGTTCGGCTCGACCACGGGCACACCGTAGGACAGGGCCTCGATCACGAACAGCCCGAAGGCCTCCCCGGCGGGGACCGGCACGCAGAGAACCGTGAACGAGGGCAGAATCTCGCGGCCCTTTTCCGGCTCGAACTGTTCCAGAATCTGAACACGGTCGGCCAGTCCCGCTGTAGCCAGCCGCTGGCGCAGCCCGGCCAGGTTGGCCGCGTCGTCCGCCGTCATCCCCCCGGCCGCCACCAGACGGAGTTGCTCGAAACCGGGCCGGGAGCAGAGTTCGATGAATGCCTCGACCAGGAGATTGATGCCCAGGGACTTGGCCAGCCGGGCAAAGTAGCCGAGCACGGGCTGAGCGGGCGGCGAAACCGGTTGCCGGGAGGCGGTATCCACCCCCGGCGACACCACCCGGACCCGGTCCGGACCAAGCCGGAGAGCCGCCCGCATTTTCGCCGCATAGGCATGGCTCACCGAAAGGAAAAGGGCCACGTCCCCGGCGCGCTCCGCCATGCAGTCCCAGATATGCTGCCGCGCCGCCGCCGGCATCGCGTCCACCCAGGTGTCCTCGTCCTGCAGCGAGCAGACCACCGGAATGCCCAAATCCTGCCGCACCCGCCGGGCCAGCCCCAGCAGCAGGGCGTTGGAGATATGCACCAGGTCCGGCTTTTCCTCGCCCAGCCATGCCACCAGACGGTCCAGCTCGACCGCCTGCCGCCCCTCCTCGCCGCGCAGCACCGACAGGGTCATTTCCTCCAATCCCTTGGCGCGGGTGCTGCCAGCCATAGCCGCCGCCCAGCGCAGCACGGGCAGGGCATCGAGAACGCGCCGGAGGAAACCGGGCAGATACCGGTAGCCGGGCAGAACCTGTTCGAGATACACGTTCACCGCCCCGTAGAACACCGGGACACTGCCCTCCGCCGCCCCGATCGGCAGATAGAGAGGCACCATGAACACATCGTGCCCGGCCCGCTGGAGCCCCCGCACCATGTCGAGATCCCGACGGCAGTTCTCGCAGTAGAAATGATCGCCCGAGCCGGGCGTGATCAGGGCAACGCGCATGGGGACCGCTCCTGGGTGCGAACAACTCGATGCGCAAAAGACCCGCCTTCGCCGCCAAGGTTCGCCGCCGCGCTCAGGAACCGGGGTTGCCCGCGAAGGGCTGATCCCTGGCAAAGTCGGGGAGGAAATTCTCGTCCCCGAACTCGGGCTGGATGAAGACCCGGTAGAAGCCGAGTTCCTCGACCCGGTCGCAGACCCGGCGGTATTCGTCGGCATGCAGGGTGCGGGCGAACTCGCCCCGGTTGGCGCAGCGGGGAGTCGGGCGGTACTGGCTCATGACGGAAAGGGGCAGTTCCGGGCCGAAGCGATGGTGGAGAGTTTCGAGCACACGGAGGCTGTTCTCCACCTCGCCGGGGAGGACCAGATGGCGCACCAGCACGCCGCGCCGCGCGGGGCGCTCCCCGGTTTCGTCCCAGGGCTTCAGCAGGCCCACGCAGGAAATCATCTCGGCGATGGCCGCGACGGCCAGTTCCGGATAGCGCGGGTCGCCCAGGCAGCGCTGGGCCAGCAGCGGATCGGCGAACTTGAAGTCGGGCAGGAAGATGTCCATCATCTCGGCCATGACCGGCACCCGCTCGCGCTCCATGTAGCCCGAGCAGTTGTAGAGGAAGGGAATCTCGACCCCCGCTCCGCGCAGACGGCGGCACACCTCGAGCACATGGGGCTGGAAATGGTCGGGAGTGACGAAATTCAGATTGTGGACCCCCTTCCCCACCAGTTCCAGCAGAGCCTCGAACAGGCGTTCGGGGGTGTACTCGTCGCCCAGATGCTCGTGGGAAATCTGGTGGTTCTGGCAGAAGAAGCAGCCGCAGGAGCAGCCGGAGAAAAAGACCGTGCCCGAGCCCCGGCTGCCGCTGAAGCAGGGCTCCTCGCCGAAATGGGGGCCAATCGAGGCGATCCGGCAGGCGGCGGTCTCGCCGCAGAAACCGGTGCGCCCCGCCAGCCGGTCCGCGCCGCAATGGCGCGGACACAGGGTGCAGTGGCGGTAGCGATCCCAGTCCATGTGGTTCAGCGGGTCTCCAGGGCGGCCCAGATCATGGCGCAGTAGTTCTCGACCGGCACGTATTCGGGGACGCTGTTGCCGGTGCCCAGGGCGTAGCCGCCCCGGTCCGCCGCCCGTTCGAGCATTTCGCGGGAGCGGCGATAGACCGCGTCCGGCGCGGCGCGGATGACGTAATCCACGTCGATCCCGCCCAGCAGGGCGACCCGGCCCCGGTATTTGTCGTAGGCCTGCTCGATGGGTTCGATGGCGTCCTCGAAGGAATGCTTGCCGTCGAAGCGCATGTCACCGATGATGTCCTCCATGATTTCCGAGGCGTTGCCGCAGGAATGGAGGATGGCGGGCTTGCCCGCGACATGGATGGCCTCGACGATGCGGCGGTGCCAGGGGAAGACGTAGGTGCGCAGGTCGGCGGGCGACAGCATGGGCTGGGTCTTGAAGCCCCAGTCGTCATTCGAGATGCAGGCCCCGACCGTGCCGTAGGCGCAGCCCAGCTCCACATAGCGCAGCAGGCGCGAGCCGATGGCGTCGAAAATCTCCTGTGCCAGCTTCGGATCGTCCGCCAGCAGGAAACAGAGATTGTCGTAGCCACAGAGCCGGATGACGTTTTCGAGCACACCGCCGGGACAGTGCAGCACCACCTTCATGCCCTCGGGCAACCACGGGGAAATCTGGTCGAGCACATCGTAGTCGGTGCAGGCGTCCGGCTCGATGAACCGGTAGCGCTCGAAACTCGCCCGGTCGGAAATCAGCACCCCGTCGTTGAGCGAGATGGTCTGATTGCGCTCGTGGGGGCCG
>LVAZ01000400.1 GCA_001603055.1 Victivallales bacterium Lenti_02 | reverse complement strand
CCCCCCCCCGCCGGACCCCGGCGCGGCAGGTTGAAAAATCCGGTTCCGGCACTATACGTATTTCTATTATATAGGTGGGTAGCGGCATAGTGCCCGTTTCCCGCCTATGGCTCTTCCTCCGGTTGGCGAGAAGCTGACGGCGGCTGGCGGATTCCGACCGGTCGTCCCGCAGCGGCGTCTGGCCGGTTTTACCGGCCCGGCCGCCGCCGCCCGCGTTCTCCCGCCGGCGCATGGCATTCCCCTCCAGGCAGCAACGAGGAACAAACATGGCAATGGACGAACCGGTCGCGCACACGCCCTCGCCGACGAAGCCGAACAGCGGCAAATACGGCGCCGAGCAGATCACCGTGCTCGAAGGGCTCGAAGCCGTGCGGATGCGCCCGAGCATGTACATTGGCGACACGGGCGAACGCGGCCTGCACCATCTGGTCTACGAGGTGGTCGACAACAGCATCGACGAGGCCCTGGCCGGGTTCTGCAACCGCATCGTCGTCGCCATCCACGTGGACAACAGCATCACCGTGGAGGACAACGGGCGCGGCATTCCCGTGGACCTGCACGAGACCGAGCAGAAGCCCGCCGTCGAGGTGGTGATGACCATCCTGCACGCGGGCGGCAAGTTCGACCACGACTCCTACAAGGTGTCGGGCGGCCTGCACGGCGTCGGCGTCTCCTGCGTCAACGCCCTGAGCGCCTGGTGCGAGGTCGAGGTGTCGCGGGACGGCGAGAGCCACCACATCCGCTTCGAGCGCGGGCGCACCGTCTCCCCCCTGGCCCGGCTGCGCGCCACCGACGAGCGCGGCACCAAGGTCACCTTCAAGCCCGACGGCGCCATCTTCCCGGTCACCGAGTACAAGTGGGACATCCTGGCCAAGCGCATGCGCGAGCTGGCCTTCCTGAACGCGGGGCTGACCATCGTCCTGCGGGACGAGCGCGGGGCCGAGGGCGACCGCGAGGAGACCTTCCACTACGAGGGCGGCATCCGCGAGTTCGTCGCCCACCTGAACCAGGGCAAGGTCAACTACGGCGAGGTGATCTACCTGGCCGGCGCCAGGGAGGGCGTCGAGGCCGAGATCGCCATGCAGTACAACGACGGCTACAACGAGAACATCTACAGCTACACCAACAACATCAACACCATCGAGGGCGGCACCCACCTCACCGGCTTCCAGGGCGCGCTGACCCGCAGCGTCAACAACTACATCCGCGCCATCCCCGCCCTGAAGAACGAGGCCAACGTCTCCGGCAGCGACTGCCGCGAGGGCCTGGCCGCGGTCATCAGCGTCAAGGTCTCCGACCCCCAGTTCGAGGGGCAGACCAAGACCAAGCTCGGCAACGGCGACGTGCGCGGCATCGTCGACTCCATCGTCTACGACGGCCTCACCACCTACTTCGAGGAGCACCCGCAGGACGCCAAGCTGGTCATCGAGAAGACCATGCTGGCGAGCCGGGCGCGGGAGGCGGCGCGCAAGGCGCGCGAGCTGACCCGGCGCAAGACCGCCCTCGATTCCACCGCCCTGCCGGGCAAGCTGGCCGACTGCTCCGAGCGCGACCCGGCCAAGAGCGAGCTGTACATCGTCGAGGGCGACTCGGCCGGCGGCTCCGCCAAGCAGGGCCGCAACAGCCAGTTCCAGGCCATCCTGCCGATCCGCGGCAAACTCCTCAACGTGGAGAAGGCCCGGCTCGACAAGCTGCTCAACAACCTCGAAATCCGCGCCCTCATCACGGCCATCGGCTGCGGCGTCGGCGCCGACGAGTTCGATCTGCTCAAGGCCCGCTACCACCGCATCGTGATCATGACCGACGCGGACGTGGACGGCTCCCACATCTGCACCCTGCTGCTGACCTTCTTCTTCCGCCAGATGAAGCCCCTGATCGAGGCGGGCTACGTGTACATCGCCAAGCCGCCGCTCTTCAAGGTGCGCCGCCGCCGCCGCGAGCAGTACGTCGAGAGCGAGGAGGACCTGGACAACCTGCTGCTGCGCCTGGCCCTCGACGACGTCGAGGTGGTGCCCAGCTCCACCGGCGAGAGCCTCGGCGCCGGCCGGGTCGACGAGCTGGTCCACATCATCCGCGAGGCCATGCGCCTGACCGGCGCCCTCCAGCGCCACGGCATCGCCCCCGAGGTCTATCTGCACTCGCGCGGCGCCGAGACCGGCGGCTTCCCCATCGCCCGGGTCGCCGTGCGCGAACCGGACGGCGACCTCACCACCAGCTTCGTCTACTCCGACGACGAGGAGGCCCGCCTGATCGCCGAGGCCGAGCGCCGCATCATGCCCGCCGCCGCCGACATCGCCGGCGAGACCGCCGAGGACCGCGCCCTGCGCGAGGAGAACCTCCGCGCCCTCGTCCGCAGCGCCATCGAGGTCACCCGCATCTACGAGGCCAAGGCCTTCGACGAGATCGACCGCCGCCTCGCCGAATTCGGCCTCGGCGCGGGCAGCCTATTCCCCAGCGGCGAGCGCAAGGAAACCATCGCCGAAATCGTCCACGGCGACGAGCGGCTCCCCGCCAGCTCCCTCTCCGAGCTGTTCGCCCACATCCGCAGCGTCGGCCAGGAGGGGCTCTACATCCAGCGCTACAAAGGTCTCGGCGAAATGAACCCCGACCAGCTCTGGGAGACCACCATGGACCCGGACCAGCGCAAGATGATCAAGGTGACCATGGAGGACGCCATCGGGGCCGAGCGCATGTTCACCCTGCTCATGGGCGACGAGGTCGAGCCCCGCCGCGAGTACATCGAGAAATACGCGGCCAGCGTCAAGGACCTCGACATCTAGCCGGACGGGCCGGCGCCTCCCCCTGCAACCCACCTCAAGCAGAGTTCAGCATACATGAGCGACGACACCATCACCCCGGACCAGGATCTCCCCGATCTCCCCCCCCCGGAAGGCGCCGACGGCGGCCTCGATGCGAGCGACATCCCCTCGAACATCGAGGAGCTGATGCACAATGCGTACCTCCAGTACTCGCTGAGCGTCAACGTCGGCCGCGCCATCCCGGACGTGCGCGACGGGCTCAAGCCCGGCATGCGCCGCATCCTCTACGCCATGCGCCAGCTCGGCCTCACCAAGGCCCACAGCTACACCAAGTGCGCCACCGTCGTCGGCGAAGTGATCGGCAAATACCATCCCCACGGCGACCAGGCCGTCTACGACACTCTCGTGCGCATGGCCCAGGACTTCAACATGCGCGGCCCCCTGGTGGACGGCCAGGGCAACTTCGGCTCCATCGACGGCGACGCCGCCGCCGCCTACCGCTACACCGAGTGCCGCATGGAGCGTCTCGCCGAGGAACTCCTCGCCGACATCGAGCGCGACACCGTCGACCTCGTCCCCACCTTCGACGAGAAGAACACCGAGCCGGTCGTCCTCCCCGCCCGCTTCCCGAACCTGCTGGTCAACGGCTCCACCGGCATCGGCGTCGGCATGGCCACCAACATTCCCCCGCACAATCTGGCCGAGGTCATCAACGCCACCCTGCTGATGATCGACAACCCCATGACCACCGTCCACGAGCTGATGCAGGTCATGCCCGGCCCCGACTTCCCCACCGGCGGCGAAATCCACGGCGTCGCCTCCATCATCCAGCTCTACGAGACCGGCCGGGGCGTCATCCGCGTCCGCGGCAAGGCCGAAATCGAGGAGCGCAACGGCCGCGAGCGCATCATCATCACCGAAATGCCCTACGCGGTGAACAAGGAGATGATGGTCAAGCGCATCGCCGAGCTGGTCAACGAGAAGAAGATCACCGGCATCTCCGGCCTCACCGACGAATCGAGCAGCCGCACCGGCATCCGCGTCGTCATCGAGATCAAGAAGAACGCGATGGCCAGCGTGGTCCTGAACCAAGTCTCCAAGCACACCCTCTTCGAGAACAGCTTCGGCGCCCATTTCCTGGTGGTGGACCACAACCGCCCCCGCATCATGACCCTCCGCCAGATTCTCCAGGCCTACATCGACCACCGCCTCGAGGTCATCACCCGCCGCACCGTCTTCGAACTCAACAAGGCCGAGGCCCGCGCCCACATCCTCGAGGGCCTGCTCATCGCCGTGAACCACATCGACGAAGTGGTCGCCATCATCCGCTCCTCCCGCACCCGCGAGGAGGCCGGCGAACGCCTCATGGCGCGCTTCTCCCTGAGCAAGCGGCAGACCGCCGCCATCCTCGACATGCGCCTCCATCAGCTCACCGGCCTGGCCATCGACGACCTCCAGACCGAATACGACGCGCTGATGAAGCAGATCGCCTACCTCAAGGAGCTGCTCGCCAACCGCGAGATGCGCCTGGACCTGGTCCGCCAGGAACTCGTCGAGGTCCGCGACCGCCACAGCGACCCCCGCCGCACCGTCATCAAGGCCGGCGAGCGCGAGCTGAACATCGAGGACCTCATCACCAAGAGCATCTGCGTCGTCACCATGTCCGCCTCCGGCTACATCAAACGCATGCCCGAGGAGACCTTCCGCCTCCAGAACCGCGGCGGCGTCGGCGTCCGCGGCATGCAGACCCGCGACGAGGAGGACAGCGTCGAGCACCTCCTCACCGCCAAGACCCACGACTACATCCTCTTCTTCACCAACAAGGGCCAGATGCACTGGCTCAAGACCTACGAGATTCCCGAGGGCACCCGCGACGGCCGCGGCCGCGCCCTGGTCAATCTCCTCGAACTCGAGCCCGACGAGCAGGTCCGCGCCATGATCACCATCGACGAGGTGGACGACCCCTCCCGCTACATCGTCATGGCCACCCGCAACGGCATCGTCAAGAAAACCCGACTCGACGCCTACAAGCATCTCCGCCGCAAGGGCATCCGGGCCATCATCCTGGACGAGGACGACGATCTCATCGACGCCAAGCTCACCGACGGCCAGCAGCAGATTCTGCTCTCGAGCGACGCCGGCATGGCCTGCCGCTTCCGCGAGCAGGACGTGCGCGAAATGGGCCGCACCACCCGCGGCGTCCGCGGCATGGAACTGCGCAGCCCCGACGGCACCCTCGGCGCCCACATCGTCTCCATGACCATCGTCAATCCCGACGCCGAGCTGCTGGTCATCACCGCCCGCGGCATGGGCAAGCGCAGCCGCCTCGGCCACGGCATCGCCGACCAGGACCTGGAGATTTCCGGCGGCGGCTACCGCCTCACCCGGCGCGGCGGCAAGGGCGTCACCAGCATCAAGCTCAAGCCCGGCGACACGGTCGTCCAGGCCCTCCAGCTCGAACAGGACGAGGACCTCATCATCACCTCCTTCAAGGGCCTCGTCGTCCGCATCAACACCGCCGACATCCGCACCCTCGGCCGCAGCTCCCAGGGCGTCCGCATCATGCGCCTCCGCGAGGACGATGTCGTCGGCGTCGTCACCAAGGTCGCCAAACTCGACGGCGAGGAATCCCCCATTCCCCCCGCCGAACGCCAGCCCCTCCCCGAAGGCGAACCCCTCCCCGAC
>LVAZ01000399.1 GCA_001603055.1 Victivallales bacterium Lenti_02 | reverse complement strand
GCTTGGCCTGGAGTTCGGCGAACCAGGCGGGATGGGTGAAATCGCCGGTGCCCACCACGCGCACCCCCTTGAGCTGCGCCCAGCGGTGCAGTCCTTCCAGCGTGCAGTTCTGGCTGGTGGCGCGGGAGTGGCGCGAATGGATATGCAGATCGGCGGCGAATTCCATGCGGAGTCTAGCTTGCGGCGATAGCGAGATGGAGCAGATGGCGCAGGTGGCAGATGATGGCGACGGTGACGGGGCCGGCGAAGCCGGCGGCGCAGTAGCTCCAGCCCAGCAGCAGCCCGTCGAGACCGGTGCAGAGAACCGTCACCAGCAGCAGTTCGGTCGGCAGGTCGCCCAGTTGCAGGATCAGCAAGCCCTGATGGGCGAAGACCACCGCCACCAGCCCGGCCGTGCGTCGGCGGCAGAGCCGGAACACGAAGGCATAGACGCCCGTCACCAGGACCAGAGTCTGGAAAAAACCCACCCATGGCAAGGCAAGAATGACGGCCCAGGAGTTGGTGGGATACTGGAAGGGCAGGTAGGGCCGCAGATAGCGGTCCTTGAGGAGGCTGTAGGCGCAGGCCAGCACCAGCCCGAGGGGCAGCGCGAACCGGAGGGCGGGGCGCCATTGTTCCCGCCAGGGGCGTTCCTGATCGCTCCAGGCGGTGGTGACCAGGGCCAGAATGACCGCCACCACCGGCAGATAGCAGAGCTGCAGGGTGCGCAGGCTGGAGGGGGGAGAGGAAATCCAGACATAGGGCAGGCAGAGGATGGCGGCAAGGAGGCCCAGGGGCACGCCTTGCCGCAGGTTTTGCCAGGTGGTCAGGCGCCTCACGGCATGGACTCCGCTCTGGGGCCCGCCGCCTCGGCCAGCACTCGCCGCAGAACCTCGTTCATCTGCCGTCTGGCTTCGCCGCGCCAGGCCTCGATTTCCCGTTGCCGGGCTTGGATTTCCGTGGCGGGGGACGGCAGGTCGGGATTCTGGTTCCGGATGGGCTGGAGCCGGGAAAGATAGGCGGAGGCATAGCCCCAGGCATCCGCCGCCGCCTGCCAATCCCCGGCCTGCGAAACCAGCCGCGCCCGGTTCACCAGATCGAGCGGGTAGGCGTCGAGCCGGTGGATGATTTCACCCGCCATCTCGTCCAGCGCCAGCCGCCGGGACCAGTCCAGCATCTCGCTCGGCGTCCACAGCCGGTCCGAGCGGAGTTCCACTGGCTCGCTGGGAGGGGCCAGTTCGGCCCGCCGGTCAGCTCGTCGGGTCTCGGTGACGGCGACGTCCAGGAAGGGGTGGCTGTTTTCCTGGACAAACTGCCTGCGGTAGAAGCGGCTGACCTCGATGTCCTCGGAGTTGCCGTTGCTCTGGATTTGGCAGCCGACCCGGATATGGGCCACGCGCTCGGTGGTGACGGCATGGATGGCCCGGCGGGAAACCGTCTGGGTGTAGGCGGGTTGGAGGTGCCCGTTGTTGACTGGCTTGGGCTCGCCGATCTCGATGATTTCGCGGATGGCGGTCTTCTCGCTGGTTTCGTCCGCGCCGAAGTTGGCGATGCGGCCGCGGGTCACCGCGAGGGAACGGGAGAGTTTGCCTCCTTCCTCGCCCACCGGCACCACCTGGGCGAATGTCTGGTGCCCGGTCTGGGCCAGCAGGTCGCGCAGGCGGGTTTCCAGGTCGCGCGCCCAGGTCATGCCCTGGCCGGGCGTGTCCGAGGCGAAGGGTTCGATGCGGATCGAGCAGGCCGCCCCGTTGGCGCGAAAGCGTTCGAGGGAATTGGCGGTCCGCTCCCGCGCCCAGCGCAGGTGGTCGCGCAGGACTGCCGTCAAGTCGTCTTCGCGGAAGAGGGAGAGCATTTCCGCGATGCGGCCGGCGACCGCCAGGTCCACGCCGTGGCGCAGATGCAGGCTCACCTGGCGCTCCGCGAACTCGCGCCACGCGGCAAAGGCACCGGGCAGGCCGACCGCGTAGATGGGGAGCAGGCGCTCCTCGGCCTCCCGGAGCGAGTTCCGGGAGGGTGGCTCGATCCGGCCCCCGTCGGAATCGAGATAACGGTAGGCCGTTCCCCCCGGTCCGCGGTAGTCGCGCAGGCCGGCCAGCCGGGGTTGGAGAAGCTCGAATTGCTGCCAGGCGCGCAGGGGTTCCGGAACCGCGCGCAGCTCGGCCTCCCAAACGGCCAGGCGGATACGGAAGGCGGTGCGGATCAGGTTCTCGAACTCGTTCGCGTAGCGGGGCAGCGCCAGGGCGAAGCGTTCGTCCTGCCGCCATTCGTCGAGGCGCAGCGAGAGGCGGTTCTCCAGGGCTTCGAGCCGCTGGTTCGTATCCTCGCGGTGGCCGGGATCGGCGAGGTCCGTCGCCGCGCGCGCCAGGGGGTCGGCATGGTGGCGGCGGAGGATTTCGCATTCGGCCGAGACCGCGCTCTGGGGGAGGAACTGGCGTTTTTCCGCCAGCCGCCGGGGGGTTTCCTCGTCCCGCAGGGTGCGCAGGGCCCCCATCGCCTGCGGGTCGGCCAGAACCTCGTCGAGCTTCTCCATGGCGCTGGGAAAGAGGCGTCGGCGTTCGAGTTCCTCGACCGCCAGCAGGCCTTCCAGCAACCGCTCGCGCACGGCGGCGGCGACGAGGAGCTGGGCCACGTCGCGCTGGGCCACATCCAGGCCCGGCAGCGGCGGCAGGCGCAGGCGCCCCCCGCGTTGCCGGTACCAGACTTCGAAGCGTTCCCGGGCGGGACGCATGGGCTCGGGCCAGAGGCTGTCGCTCAGGCAGTCCGCCAGGGTGGGCGCGGCTTCCGGCGGGGCGGTGTCGGCCTCCGCGAGGAGCCGCAGACGGTTCGCGAAATCGGCCTGCCGGTTCTGGACGGCCAGTTCCTTGGCCGAGACCGTGAGCCGTCCCCGGGCCGCATCGGTGAGCAGCCCGCCGGAACGCTTGATCCATTCCTGGCGTGCCGCCGCCAGCAGCTCGCGGGTGGCCTCCTCGAACCCGAGCCGGGCCAGGTCGAGAGACGCGGCGGGAGCCTCGGGAAACTCGTCGGCGAACCAGGCGAAGAGCAGGAGACGGACGGCGGGGGCCGCCTCGTCCATGACTTCGAGCCGTCCCAGCAGGTTGGCCCGTGCCGCCGGCGGCACGGGTTCCGCCGCCAGTTGCGCGGACTTGCCGCCCCGGCCCGCCGGATTCAGGCAGCCGGTCAAGACCGCCAGCAGAACCAGCATGGCCGACCCCAGGCCGCACAGCCCGAATCGGCGGATGAAGACATGGGTGCGATCAGACATGGAATCCCTTCATGGTCGCGAGTTCGCGGGGCAGATGTTCGGCATAGGGCTGCCAGTTGATCCACTCGCCGCTCATGTAGCCCGCGAAACCGTCGGCCTCGAGCACCGCCAGCGCCGTGGCATGGTCGATCTCGCCCTCGCCGATGGGGAGCATGATGAGCTTGCCGTCCGCCGTCATGCCGTCGTGGAAATGGCAGTGGCTGATCCAGGTTTTGAGCGTGGCGTAGGCGTCGGCCATGTCCACCTTCTCGACCCGGACGGGGTGCATGATGTCCCAGTTCACCCGGATGGCGGGATGGTTCACCCGGCGCATGATTTCGGCCACATGGGCGGGCAGGCACCAGTGGTCGTGAGTTTCGAGACAGACCTTGACCCCGCGCGCGGCGGCGTGCCCCGCCACCTGGCGGAGGGCGGCGACCACCGCCTCGATGGCGGCCTCGCGGTCGAGGCCGGCGGGAATGGCCCCGCCGAAGACCCGGATCGTCGGGGCGCCGATGTCCCCGGCCAGGTCGATGTAGCGCAGCGTGTCGTCCACATGCTTCTGGCAGGAGGCCGGATCGGCGTAGCGGCACGAGGTCGCCACGCAGGAGAAGGCAATGCCGCTCTCGATGGCCTTCATCCGGGCCTCGGCCCGGTAGGCCGGGCTGGCCTCCAGCTCGATCCCGTGCCGGTGCTTGCTCTCGACCCGGGGCTCGACCCCGTCGTAGCCGTACTCGGCGGCGATCCCGAGCATCTCGTCCAGACTCAGCTCGGGACAGGAAAAGCTCATGAACGAATACTTCATTGCTCGGACTCCAGCAGGTTTCCGTGGTGTGGGGGTCCCGGTCGACAGCTTTGTAATAAAGCACCAGCCCCGCGAAAGTCATCCGGAATTCACCGGGATTTAACACGCAATCCCCGCAGCGGCGCAGGGGGCACGCCACGCGCCCGAGGACGGACGCCTCTCCGCAACCGTCCGGAAAACCCAGTGCGGGCAGGGGGGCGGGATGAGTTCATAGGACGGAACCTACAAGAAGCGGCGGTCCTCCGCCGCGCGGCGCGTAGCGCCGGGAACGCCTCAGGCAACCCGTAAAGGTGGGCATGGCGTGGGACGGGTGGTCGCGAGGACGCGACCTCTCCACGCGAAGGGTTGGCATGGTCTCCNNGTTTTCCAGTGTCCATTCCGTCCATAATTGTCCATATCGTCCATCCTCCCGGCCCTTCAACTCCACGCAGGCGTCCCGTTTGGTCGGGCGAGAGGCCGGGCGAGGGCAAGCCTCGCCCCTACAGGCTACGATCTGCCTTTCCCCTCACACCCCGCTTCTTCGGAAGGCGGCGGGGGTGGTGCCCATGTGGTGGAGGAAGACGAGGGGGGCGTCGGTGTCCTGGAGGAGGCGGACGGCTTCGCGGACCCGCTCGACCTGGAGGAAGGCGGCGGGGGTGAGGCCCTGCTCGGCCTTGAAGAGGCGGGAGAAGTGCCATTGGCTGAGGCCGCAGAGGCGGGCGAGGGCGGCCACGGTGAGGCGGTCGGCAAGGTGTTCGCGGCAGTGGCGGACGGCGGGGTCGGTAAGGTGGCGTTGGGGTG
>LVAZ01000398.1 GCA_001603055.1 Victivallales bacterium Lenti_02 | reverse complement strand
GGTGGCCGAGCCGTGCCGCCCCATGCCATAGAGCCCGCCGGGAACGGCGGCCCTGCCGCCGCCGCCAGCCATCAGTTCGCCCATGGCCGCGCCCATGCCGGCACCGCCGCGCCCCATGCGCCCCATGAGCTGGCGCATCTGCGTGAACTGCTTGATGAGCTGGTTCACCTCGGTCAGCTCGACGCCGCTGCCGCGGGCGATGCGCTGCCGCCGGGAGGTGCCGAGAATTTCGGGGTGGCGGCGCTCCTCGATCGTCATCGAGTGGATGATGCCCTCGATGCGGCCGAACTCCTTGTCGTCCACCGAGAGGTCGGCGGGCAGCGCCCCGCCCACGCCGGGGAGCATCTTGAGCAGCGACATGAAACCGCCCATCTTGCGGATTTTGCCGAGCTGGCCGATGAAGTCCTCGAAGTCGAAGGTGCTCTTGCGCAGCTTCTCCTCGAGCTGCTTGGCCTCGTCCGCCTCGTATTGCTCGGCGGCGCGCTCGACCAGGCTCACCACGTCGCCCATGCCCAGAATCCGGCCGGCCATGCGGTCCGGATGGAAGGGTTCAAGGTCCACCGTGCGCTCGCCCACGCCGACGAATTTGACGGGTTTGCCGGTGACCTGCCGCATGGAGAGGGCGGCGCCGCCGCGGGCGTCGCCGTCGAGCTTGGTCAGGATGATGCCAGTGATGCCGAGGGCCTGGTCGAAGTGCTCGGCCACGCTCACCGCCTCCTGGCCGAGGGCGGCGTCGCCCACCAGCAGGATTTCGCGGGGCTGGGTGCGCCGTTTCAGCTCCACCAGCTCCTGCACCAGCTCCGTGTCGATCTGCAAGCGGCCGGCAGTGTCGATGATGAGGGTGTCGCAGTCCTTGGCGCGGGCGGCGTTGACGGCGTCGACGCCCACCTGCGAGATGTCCTTGCTGGCGCGGTCGGCGAAGACCGGAATACCGAGTTCCTGGCCGAGGATTTCGAGCTGGTCGATGGCGGCGGGACGGTGCAAGTCGGCCGCCGCCAGCATGACCTTGCGGCCCTCCTTGTCGCGCAGATGGAGGGCGAGCTTGGCGGCGGTGGTGGTCTTGCCCGAGCCGTGCAGGCCGCAGAGCATGACCACCGACAATTTGGCGGAGAAATCAAGCGGGGCGCGGCTCTCGCCGAGCAGGGCGACCAGGTGGTCGTGGACCACCTTCACCGCCTGCTGGCCGGGGGCGACGCTCTTCATCACCGCCTCGCCCAGGCACGCCGTGCGGACCTCGGCGATGAAGTCCTTGGCGACTTTGTAGTTGACGTCCGCGTCCAGCAGCGCCCGGCGGATTTCGCTCATGGCGGCGCTGATGTTGCTTTCGGTCAGACGCCCGCGCCCGGTCAGCGACCGGAACGCGACCTGGAATTTGTCGGTCAGTCTATCGAACACACGTCACCTCGTGCGGCCGAGCCGCGCCTTAGAGCAACGCCGCGCCGTCGCCGGCCCGGCAAATCATGACCTCGGATTCGAGCCCCGTTCTCTCGCGGTAGCGCCGGGCCACCTCCGCCGCATAGGCTTCGGCATGGTCGGCCTGGACCAGATGCACGGTGATGCCGCCGAAACCGCCGCCGCTGAGCCGCGCGCCCAGGACGCCCGGAATGTCTCTGGCCACGGCCACCAGCGCGTCCAGCTCGGCGCAACTGTTCTCGAAGTTGTGGGTCGAGCTGTCCTGCGAGGCGAACATGAGCTGGCCGAAACCGGCCACGTCGCCCTGTTCGAGAGCGGCGGAACCGGCCATCACGCGGGTGCATTCGCCGACCACATGCAGCGCCCGGCGGTAGTCCACCGGATCGAGCTTGGCCCGCGCCGCCTCGAGCTGTTCGAGCGAGACGTCGCGCAGGGCGGCAACCCCCGGATAGAGCTTGGCCAGCACGGCGGCGGCCCGCTCGCAGCTCTCGCGCCGCTCGTTGTACTCGTTGGTCAGATTGTGCTTGACCATGCTGTTGGCCACCACCAGGGCGGTGCCGGCCGGCAGGGGCACATTGCGGACCTCGAGGCTGCGGAAGTCGGAGAAGACCAGATGCCCGGCCTTGCCCTTCAGGGAGCTGAACTGGTCGAGCAGGCCCGTGTTCGCGCCCACGTAGCGGTTTTCGCAGGCCTGGCCGACCTTGGCCAGCTCGCGCCATTCCATGCTCTGCCCGGCCAGGGCGAGCAGCATGGTGCCGAAGGACATCTCGAAGGCGGCGGAGCTGCTCATGCCGGCCGAGAGGGGGATGGTGCTGCCCATCACGGCCGCGAAGGCGGGAATCGAGATGCCCCGCTTGCCGAATTCCACCACCATGCCCTTGATGTAGTTGGCCCAGTCGCCCTTCAGGGGATGGGCCAGGTCGGCCAGATCGAAGGTCCGCTCGTCGCCGAGGGCCACGTCCACCACGCGGCAGACCGTGCCCGGCAGCTTGCGGGCGGCCACGAAGGTGGCGCGGTCCACGGCCACGCTGAGCACCACGCCCTGGTTGTAGTCCGTGTGGTTGCCCAGAATCTCGAGCCGGCCCGGCGCGCGGGCGGCGATTTCGGGCTCGGCTCCGAAGACCGTGACGAAGGACTGGCGGATGCTGGCGGCGGTGATGCTCATCGGCACGTTATTCCTGGACTGCGGCCCGGCCGGCGGCCAGCGCCTTGAGATTGGTTTCCACCACCTTCTCGCCCTTGGCGGCGAAGGTGTCCCGGATCAGCGCCTCGAAGACCCCCTCGGGGAAGGCCAGGAAGGCGGTCAGCGCCCCGAGCATGACCATGTTCATGGCGCGGGCATTGCCGACCTGCCGGGCCACCTCGTCGGCGTCGAACACCACGCTCCGGGGGAGAGCGCGGAGCTGGGCGACAATGTCCTCGACCTCGGGGTACTCGATGTTGCGCACCGGCACCGTGTTGGCCAGCAAAGCCCCGCCCGGGGCCAGTTGCGAGGCATGGCGCAGGGCCTCCATCGGCTCGACCCCCAGCACCACGTCGGCGCCGCCCGCCGGAATCAGGTCGGAATAGATGGTCTCGTCGGACAGGCGCAGGTGGGCCACCACCGCCCCGCCCCGCTGGGCCATGCCATGCACCTCGGACTGCTTCACGTAAAGCCCGGCCTCGACGGCCGCGCGGCCGACCATGGCGGCAATGGTCAGGATGCCCTGGCCGCCCACGCCGGAGAGGATGATGTCGTTTTTCATAGATCGGTTCTCCGTGTGGTCAGCTCTTCTTGCGGCGCAGGGTCTGGATGCATTCCCGGCGGGCGATCACCACGCTCAATCCCGCGAAGGCGATCTCCTCGCGCAGGATGCGCACATTCTCGTCATGCTGCTTGGGCAGGGGATCGAGGGTGCGGATATGGGCGGGATCGACGCCCAGGCCGGCGCAGATCTGCTCGATTTTTCCCAGGGCCGAGGAGGCCTGGCCGCCGGTCATGCCGGTGGTCTCGTTGTCCAGCACGAAGACGGTCATCGGGGTGTTTTCCCAGACCGCGTCGAGCAGGGGGGTGAGTCCCGAATGGGTGAAGGTCGAGTCGCCGATCACCGCCACGGCGGGGCGCAGCCCGGCATCGGCCGCACCCTTGGCGGCGGAGATGGAGGCGCCCATGTCGATGCAGGTGTCGATGGCCGAGAACGGCGGCAGCGCGCCCAGGGTGTAGCAGCCGATGTCCGAGAAGACATGGCCCTTGCCGTGGGGGGCCAGCACCTCGAGCAGAGCCTTGTAGGAGCAGATGTGGGGGCAGCCGTCGCAAAGCCGGGGCGGACGCATGCGCAGCAGGGGCGATCCGGTATGCGGCTTCACCTCCCGCCCCAGAGCCTTGGCCACGAGGCCGGGATTCAGCTCCCCGGTGCGGGGCAGAGCCCCGGTCATGCGGCCGAGAATCTTCTCGTTCAGCCCGAGCGGGCCATGCAGCATTTCCTCGATGAAGGGGGCGCCCTCCTCCAGCACCAGCACCCGCCGGCAGGTGTCCAGCAGACGGCGCAGCCGGGCCACGGGCAGGGGATACTGGGAAATCTTGAGGATGGGATGGGGGCAGTCCCGTTTCGGGAAGCACTCCATCAGATAGTTGAAGGCGATGCCGGTGGTCAGGATGCCCAGGCTCGTGTCCGCCCCGTCGATCCAGGCGTTGAAGGGGGACTTCTCGGCCTCGGCCACGAAGTCCACCTGCTTGGCCAGCAGGTTCTCGTAGTTCAGGCGGGCGATGGCGGGCAGCAGGACGAAACGGCCCGGATTCTCGGGTCGGCTCAGGGGCCGCTCGGGCAGGCATTCCCGGCGGACGATGTTGGCGCGCGAGTGCGCCAGCCGGGTGGTCAGCCGCAGCATCACCGGAACCTGCATCCGCTCGGACAGCTCGAACCCGGCGAAGACCATGTCGTAGGCCTCCTGCTGGTTGGTGGGCTCGAAGCAGGGAATGCCGGCGAACTTGGCGTAGAACCGGGAATCCTGCTCGTTCTGCGAGGAATGCATCGAGGGATCGTCGGCCACCACCAGAACCAGCCCGCCATGCACGCCGGTGACGGCGGAGTTGACGAAGCCGTCGGCCGCCACGTTCAGCCCCACATGCTTCATGCAGACCAGCGCCCGCTTGCCCGCGAAGGACATGCCGAGAGCCTCCTCCATCGCGCATTTCTCGTTCGCCGACCATTGCCGGTGCACGCCGCGCTCGCTGGCCTCGGCCGAGGCCTGAATGTATTCGGTGATCTCGGTGGAAGGAGTGCCCGGATAAGCGTAGCAGCCGGAAATACCGGCATCCAACGCCCCCTGGGCCAAGGCTTCGTCCCCCAAAAGCAGGAGTTGTGGCATGCAGTACCTCGGAGTTGGACGGAAACGGGTCGCGGACGATGAAGCGACAAGGGTCCGTAATCTCGTTCAAAAGCCCGGATTTGCAATCTCTCCGCCAAGCTCCAGGGGGACGGCGAAGCGTTCCCGCTGCCGGAAGCGGACGGTCGCGGCAAATCCCAGCCCGCGCAGTAGCTCCGCCGCCCGGCGGAAGTGGGCCGTCACCGTCCCCGGCGCATGGGAGTCGGCGGAAATCGCCACGGGGATTTCCCGCCGCCGGGCCGCGCGCAGCAAATCCGGCGCGGGATAGCACTCGGCGCAGGGCTTGTCCCAGCCCGCCGTGTTCAGCTCGATGGCCAAACCCGCCGCCGCGATGGCGTCCAGCGCCGCCTCCCGCTCGCGCGACAGATCGGCCTTGGGATAGAAGCCGAACTTCTTGGGCAAATCCAGATGGCCGACGAGGTCGAACAGGCCGCACTCGGCCAGTTCCCGAATCCGGGTCCAGTAGAGGCGATGCACCTCGTCCACCTGCTCCTGGCTCAGGGGCGTCCAGAAGGCGGCGTTGCCGTCGATGGGGAACTCGTTGGCGTAGTGGACCGAGCCGATCAGGCAGTCGAAGGGAATGCCCGCGAGCCGTCCCGGCAGTTCCCGCCAGGTTTCGGGGAAATAGTCCGCCTCGAGACAGAGCCGCACCTGGATGTCCTCGCGCTGGGCGGCCTGCACCTCGGCCACATAGTCGTGCAGCCGGTCGAGGGGCATGCTCCACTCGCTGGCGTTGTTGGGCTGATGGGGAATCAGCACGTAGTGGTCGCTCATCCCGAACTCGACCAGCCCGGCGGCGGCGGCCGCCGCCGCCATCTCGGCGATGGAACGGGTGCCGTCGCTCCAGGTGCTGTGGTTGTGATAGGAATAAGGAGCGGGCAGAATGGGCATAGACATCTCCGGATTGCTGGTTCCGCACCCTACCCCGTCCCCCGCCCCATGCAAGCGACATTTTGCCCGGAAGCGCGGTTGAGCGGAACCATTCGGCACGCCATACTACCGGCGCGCCCCAGGAAACCAACGCGAGGAGTTGTCCCCATGCGCTGCACATCGGCAACGGCGACCGAAAACTACGTGCCCCCGGTCCTTGGCAACGGCGGCCTGTCGGTGATGCTCGACATGGAGGGCTGCCAGCGGCAACGCTCCTATCCGGGACACCTGACCCCGATG
Organism: Victivallales bacterium Lenti_02; assembly: GCA_001603055.1. Classification (GTDB taxonomy): domain Bacteria; phylum Verrucomicrobiota; class Lentisphaeria; order Oligosphaerales; family Lenti-02; genus Lenti-02. The sequence continues at coordinate 285 of LVAZ01000398.1, read as the reverse complement.
ATCTGGTGGGCGGGACGGCGCTACGATACCCGGCTGGGCGAGCTGATCCCCTTCGGCTATCTCTGCCAATCCACGGCTTCGCCCACCGAATGGAGCCAGAATCTGGATGTCCGGCAAGCCTGCATCGAGACCGAATCCAGCAGCGCGAACGGCGACAGTCTCCGCACGGAAGCCTTCGTGCATCTGAATCTGCCCATCCTGGCCCTGCGCAAAACCTGCGCCGGGGAATTCACCCTGACCTACCACCTCGCCCAGCCGGGAACCGGCGGGGAGCCGCCGCGCCGG
>LVAZ01000397.1 GCA_001603055.1 Victivallales bacterium Lenti_02 | reverse complement strand
GCCTTGGCCTCGGCCACGGTCTCGACGGTGTAGCCGGCCTGGCGGAGAACGTCGCTGGCCCGCAGCCATTCGGCCCAGGTCTCGCCGTTCACCTCGGTCCAGGACGTCGGGATATCCGCGAGGACCGGCACCACGATGGTGCGCGAGCGTTCCGGCCAGGCGGTCGGGCTCTGGCCCGCGAGATTGGTGGGGATGTTGTACTGGCGGAGCGTCGCGCCTTCGGGGGCGGCCAGGAAGTCGCCGTCCTGGGTGGGGGCGCTGGGTTCCTGCTTGTCCAGCTCCTGCCAGGCGAGACCCTGCAGGACATTGGCGGGCACGCCCCCGGGCAGGCGGGCGGCGGGCGGGGCCAGCACCCCGCCCTGGGTCTTGCCGTCCATGTGGCGGACGGCGAAGCCGAAGGTGCCGCCGTCGTCGTCGGCCAGCATGGCCGCCTGAACGCGCGGCCCCACCGCCAGGAAACCGGGCCCGGCCAGGGTGGCGCCGGCGTAGGCGGCGAATTCGGGGGCCTGGACGGTGGCGACGGGCAGGGGGCGGTCGCCGATGTTGGCCAGAACCGAGACGCCCCGGTAGCGGGCCAGCATCACGTCGGTCCGGTCGCCGGGCCGTTTGGCCAGGGGATAGGAGAAATCGAGGAGGGGCTGGCCGCCGTACTCGGCGCAGACGGTTTTCTGGACCGCGTCGAGCCAGAACAGCCAGGCCTTGCGGTCCGCCCGCTTGAGCGTGTCGAGATTGCAGGTTTCGCTCATGCCGTAGCCGAAGGCGAGGGCGTAGGCCAGGCGTTCGGGATCGCTGATGAAGTGGCCAAGGTCGTGGGTGGTGAAGAGGCTGTGCTCGTGGGCCAGATAGCCGAAGAGGGGGAAGAACTCCCATTCCCCGTCCACAAAGTGGAATTTGTTGTGATTGGTGGCGCGTTTGCCGTCGGTGGGGATCATGCCCCAGGCCATGCCGCAGAGCATGGCCTCGAACTGGGCGACCCGGTCGTAGCCGTCCTCGGTGGCGAGGGCGACGAATTCGGTGTCCTCGATGCTCATCGAGTGCATGCCTTCGAGATAGGCGGTGGCGTAGGGGGCGGCGGGGTTGAGGTCCCAGCGGAAGCTGCGCGCGCCGACCTGGTCCTGGAGCAGCACGTCGCTGGGGAACTGCTTGGCCATCTCCTGGCTGGTGCGCCGGTGGGCCGCGATCACTTCCGGATGCCAGAAGCAGACCGAGTAGCCCTTGTTCGAGGCGTATTGTTCGAGGGCGTGGGTTCCGTCCAGACGGATGAGCAGGGGTTCGTCGCCGACGCGCTCGAAGGTGGGGCCCTTGGGCTCGATGCACCACCAGGAGGTGTTGACGTAGGGCATCATCAGATGGCCCATGTCGTGCCCCCGGCGGTAGAGTTCGGCGAGCTGCTCCTCGGTGCCGTAGCTGGCGCGGGGGGGCAGATGGTCGGGATACTGCTTGTCGAAGCCGCCGTGCAGATACTCGGAGAAGTGGAAGAGCACACCCGGCGGCATCAGGCCGAGCATGGCGATGTGCTCGGCGGCGGTACCCGCCCGGGCTCGGACCAGGACGGCGGATTTGAAGGATTCCAGATTCAGATTCCGGGTGGGACGGATTTTCTCCGCCAGCGGACGGTTCAGGCCCAGACTTTCCTTGTAGCGGGCAATGGCCTGGCGGACGGGAATCTGGGGAACCAGGCAGACCGGCGGATAGCGGTGGCTTTCGCCCGCCGCCAGCAGCCAGAACCAGCCTCGGTCGAGATAGCCGCCCGCCGCCTCGCCGCCCGCTTCGAGGGTGCTGGCGTGCATGCGGACGGCCGGATTGTCGCGGCCTTCCCAGGGCCGGGTGGGCAGGGGTTGATGGCCGTAGACCGCCACGCCCGAATCGGCCGTCTGCAAGTAGAGGAAATCCGCCACCGCGCTGGGATAGGTCACGGCGATGCTGCGGAAGGGTTCGGGCTCGAAGACGCGGTAGAAGGGATAGCCGCCCATTTCCCACCAGAAGCCGCCGGCGCGGACGAAGTCGCGAATCTGGTCCACGACGGCCTGCCAGGTTTCGCTGTTGCCCAGGGGCAGGGTTTCGCCGTAGGGATTGAGGATGGCGGCCGTCCGTGCGGTGTCCAGCGCCGCCAGTCCTTCCGCCTGGGTCGTGGCAATCACCAGCCGGGCGCCGCTGCGGGCCACGAAGGGGGCGCTGCCGAGGGTGGCCTGCCATTCCGGAATCGTGGTGGCGGTCCAGCTTCCATAGGCGGGGGCGCCCGCCGGGGCGAGCAGCACCACATCCTTGTCGCGGAAGCGTTCCGGATGCCGGCGGGACAAGCTGTCGAGGGCGGCGATGACCAGGCCCCGCTGGGTAGCCGATTCGCGCTCGCGCTGGTCGCCTGTCCGCGCCCCGAAACGGAGCAGCAACCCCTTGCCGCCCAGGTCATGGCCGCTGAGCAGCGGACCGTTCGGGCTGTCCACCAGCGAGACGGTGTACTGGCCCGGGGCCGAGGCCCGGTTGATGCAGAAGGTCTCCCGTTCGAGGCTCGTGGTGCGGGCGGGACCGAACCACTCGCGCCCTTCGGCGGTGACGGTGACCGGCACGCGGGGGGGATTGTCGCCAAGCTGGTTCAGGTTCGCGCCGAACAGGCGGATGTAGGCATGGGGGCCGATGCTTTTCCCCACCAGCTTGCCGCCGTCGGTGTGCTGGCGGAAGAACGGGCCGGTGAGGGCGATGCCCAGGGAGGTGTTGCCGCGCTGGGGGAAGACCAGCCGCTCGCAGGCGTCGGGGACGAAATTCAGCCGCGCGGGCACCGAGAAACGGATGATCTCGCGCGGGGCGCGCTCGATTTCGCCGGCGATCTCGAAGTGGTCCGCCAGGGCGGCGACATGGAGGCCCAGGGTCAAGTCCGGCGAGACGAAACGGACATGCGCCCCGCCGGGGGTGGTCTGCACGGCCACGGTGCCGCCCTGTTCGAGGAAGGCGGCCGCGCCCAGGTTTTCGCCGTCGCGGTAGCCGATGCTCCAGATTTCCCCGCCGGTGAGCAGGAGGCGTCCGGCGGCGTCGCGCAGTTCGGCGATGCGGCCGGTGCTGTTGTCGAGGGTCAGCGCGGCCCCGGTCTGGGTTTGCAGGCGGGTCTGGGCGGAGGCGGCGAGGGCGCCGCCGAGGGCGCAAAGCAGGGCGAGACGACGAATCATGGGAATCTCCGTTGGGTTACTTCGCGATGGCGGCTTCGGCCTCGGCCAGGAAAGTGGCCTCGTCGAACCCGCCGGGTGCGCCCGCATGCCAGCCGCGCACCATCGGGCCATCGTCGATTTCGAGATAGGGAATGGCGGTGCGCCCGGTCTTTTCGGCCAGGCGTTCGGCGGCGGCGGGAACGGCGTCGATGTCCACCTCGGGACAGGCGATGCCGTGCTTTTCCAGAGCGCGTTTGAACCGCTTGCAGTCCGGGCACCAGGTCGTGGTGTACATCAGCAGCTTGTGGGTCGCCAAGTCTTGCCAAGTCATGGTGGGTTCCTTTCCGCGGCGGGCGGCGGGGGTGCCGTCCAATCCGGCTACCATAGTCCCCGCCCGTCGCCGCGCCACCGCGCGCCCGTTGACAGGGGGAGCGCATCGGCTACGTTTCCGCCATGATCCGCACCAGTGCAACCGATTCCGGGCCGCGGCCGGTATGCCGGGAGATTCCGCACGGTTCGGCGGCGTATGCCCAAGCGGTCGCCCTGCGCGAGGAAATCCTCCGCCGGCCGCTGGGGTTGCGGTTTTCCCCGGAGGAACTGGCGGGCGAGGCGGGCAGTTTCCACCTGGTCTGCGAATGGGGCGGGGGGATCGTGGGCTGCCTGGTGCTGCAGCCGCTCGGCGAGGGGGACATCCGGTTGCGGCAGATGGCGGTGCGGGCGGACTGCCGGG
>LVAZ01000396.1 GCA_001603055.1 Victivallales bacterium Lenti_02 | reverse complement strand
CGCCTACGCCATCTATCTGATCGACACCCTCGGCGGGCGCGAGCTGGTCTACCGCGATCCCGCCATGAGCTGTTTCAACCCGATTCCGCTGGTGCCCCGCCCCACCCCGCCCGTTGTCCCCTCGTTCCTGCCCGCCGACGCCCCGCCCACCGGCCAAGTCTACGTGCAGGACGTGCGCCGGAGCAACCAGCAGATTCCGGACGAGGTGGTCGCCCTCCGGGTGGTGCGCATCTACCCGCAGCCGGTGCAGCGGGTACCGGACCGGGGACAGGTGCTGTTCGAGGTGTCCAAAGGCATCGAGGGGCTGGCGCCGGTGGCCCCGGACGGTTCGGTGGCCTTCACCGCGCCGGCCGGGCAGCCATTGTTGTTCCAGCTCGTGGACAAGAACGGGCAGGCGGTGATGGCAATGCGCAGCTTTGTCTACCTCCATCCCGGCGAGGTCATGGCCTGCGCGGGTTGCCACGAACCCCGTCGGGCCGCGCCCGGCCTGGCGACCAGCCCCCCGCGCCACCACTACCCCGAACTGACCCCGCCGCCCGGACCGCGCTACCCCGGCGGTCTTTCCTTCCCCCGGACCGTGCAACCCGTCCTCGACCGTCACTGCATCGCCTGCCACGGACTGGCCGAAAAGCCCGCTGGCGGCATCAGCCTGCTCGGCACGCTGGACGCTGCGCCCGTCCGGCTCGGCAACCCGCGCACCAGCACCGCCTACAAAGCCCTGACCCAACCCGAGGGGCTGGCCGTGGTCGCCCATCGCAACCAGGAAACAGTTCTCAGCAGGCCCGGCGACTATGGTTCGCGCCCCAGCCGCCTCGCGCAAATGCTCCGGAAAGGGCATGGAGGCCGCGTGACCCTTCCCCCCGAGGACTTCCGCCGCATCGCCCAATGGCTCGACCTGAACGGCCCTTTCTACGGTGACTACAGTTGGAACAAGCCCGAATGGCGCCGGATCGTGCCCGAGGCGGAAGCCCGCCTCCGCGCCGCCCTGGCCGAACGCTTCGGCCCAACCGTCGCCAATCAGCCCTTCGCCGCTTTGGTCAATGCCGCCGACCCGGCGCAGAGCCGGGCCTTGCTGGCCGGGCTCGCGGTCGAAGCCGGCGGCTGGGGCCAGCTTTCCCCCCTCTTCCCCGAACGCGACGCCCCTTGGCAACACCTCCGCGATTTGGTGGAAGCCACCCTCGCCCCCCTCCCCGCCCACGATCTCGCGGGCACCTGCCAGCAGACTCCCTGCGAATGCCATGCCTGCTGGATTCCCCCCGCCGAAGCCGAGTTCCAAGCCCGACGAATGGAAAGGCCCAACCGATGAAGCAACCCATACACCGGATTTTCGCCATGACCGGCCTGCTCGGTTTCCTTGCGGTCGCAGGGGCGGCGGACTATTTCGTCTCGCCCGCAGGCGACGACGCCAACGACGGCCTAACCCTGGAACGGCCCTTGCGGACCATCCAGGCGGGGGTGGACCGGTTGGCACCGGGCGACACGCTGCATCTCCGCGCGGGGGTTTACCGCGAACTGGTGGTGTTCCCGAACAGCGGCACGGCGGCGGCACCCATTGTCGTCCGCCCCTACGGCGGGGAGGAAGTCACCGTCACCGGTTGCGATCCGGTCGAGGGCTGGACCCTCGACGATGCGGAACGGGGCATCTGGAAGGCCCCCATGCCCTGGACCCTCGGCATGGGGCGCAATCAAGTCTTCGCCGGTGGGGAACTGCGCATCGAGGCCCGTCACCCGAACGCGCCCGAGGAAAACCTCGAGATGTACGTGGCCGGGCTCTCGCCCCTCTGGCCCACCTTCGCCCATCTCTCCATCGAAGACCCCAAGGAGAACCCCGGACGCATCGTGGGCAAGGCCCTGGAAGGGTTCCCCGAGGATCACTGGAAGGGGGCCTGCTACTATGGGGTCCACTATGAGGGCTGGGCCGCGCAGACCGGCATCGTCGAAAGTTCGAAGGACGGCGAGATCATCGTCAGCGACCGGACGCGGACCTGGTGGTTCGGCTCGGCCTACGGCGGCAACTACAAGCCCGAACTCGGCCGCGGCATGCTGGTCGGCCACCGGAACGCCCTCGACCAGCCCGGCGAATGGCACTGGGAGGAAGGGTTTCTCCACCTGATGACCGAAAACGGCGAACGGCCCGAGGCCGTCGAGGCCAAGCGCCGCCAGCTCGCCTTCGACCTCAGCGGCCGCGAGCATATCCACCTCCAGGGCCTGAACATCCACGCCGCCTCCCTGCGCCTCGACGGATCGGTCCACTGCCGGGTGGACCGCTGCCGCATGACCTACATCTCCCACTACACGAGGCACTACGACATCGGCCAAATCGAAACCGGCAAGAACACCATCAAGTCCGGCGAGACCGGCATCTTCGTGAGCGGCCGCCACAATGTCTTCACCAATTGCAGCGTCCGTTTCAGCGCCGGGTCCGGCTTCTACCTGCGCGGCTACAACCACACCATCCACAACTGCCTGATCGACGAAGTCAGCTACACCAGCCACTACCTCAACGCCATCACCGACGCGGTCTCGGACTTCAACGACTACGAGAGCTTCCTCGTCGGCGGCCACATCATCACCTACAACACCATGCGCAACGCCGGTCGCCATTTCTTCAACTTCTACGGCAACGGCACCAGCACCAATTCCCGCGACCGCGCCCCGATGGACTACATGGCCACCCTCTTCGCCCACAATCACCTCTACAACGGCATGTTGCAGACCAAGGACGCGGGCTTTCTCACCGGCTACTATTCCAGCGGCGGCACCCTCAACAAGCTGAACTCCCAGGTGGCCTACAACGTCATGCACGACTGCTACGACCTGGCGGCCATGCGCTGGGGCGTGCTGGGCATCGTCTATCTCGACGCGGGCACCTGCAACGTGGACCTCTACCGCAACCTCCTCTGGGCCGCGCCCGGCTCTCTCCAGCGCGGCCTGTGGTTCAACACCATGTGCGTGGACATCAACGCCTACGACAACGTCTTCCATCCCGAATTCGAGCGCACTAGCGCCGAACTGACCCCCGCCGACTTCCCCCTCGGCCAGCCCTTCCGCTTCGGCCACGACTTCAGCCAACCCCCGCCCCTGCCCGTCTGGCCTCAACTGGACCGTCTCCCCATCTCGTTCCCCGCCCGCAGCATCGCCGCCGGGGATGCCCTGTCCTTGGGCGAGGTGGATTTCGGCGGGGAATGGCAGTCCGCTGTCCTGCGCTTCGCCAGCGGAGTCCAGGCCCTGAACACGGACCGTGCCAATCGCGCCCGCCCGCGCCACACCAAGACCACCGACCCCCTGGTCATGGAGGTATCCTATAACGACGGTCTGGCCGAGGGCATCCGCCGCCAGTGGACCTTCATGTACAACATCAACCCCGGCAACTGGATTCGGTTCAACCAAGTCCCCCTTGGCGAGGGCTACCGCCGGTTCCGGGTGATCTACGGCAACGACAACCCCGCCCCCCGCCGCATGGAAGTCCGTCTCGACCAGGTGGACGGCCCCCTGGTCGGCACCATCGCCCTGCCCCAGACCGACCAGCCCCAGAACCGGCGCATCCAAATCTACGCCGAGGCCACCGGCGAGATTTCCCCCGAAGCCACCGGCACCCGCGATGTCTTCCTGGTCTTCCAGGCGGACGACGCCACCCTCGTCGGCGAATTCGAGTATTTCCGCTTCGAGCAGTACCGGGGAGCCATCCCCCTGGCCCCGAACGAGGCGAAACTCGAACTCCGGCTCGACCGGCCCGACGGCGAGAAAATCGGCGAATTCCATCCCCGTCCTACCGGCGGCGAAGACCGGATCGGCGAATTCGTCGCCAAACTCGAACCGGCCAGCGGCAGGCGCGAGCTGTTCCTCGTGGCGCGCGCGGCCCTGGCGGGAACTCTCGGCACCCTCGACGGGATTCGCCTGGAACGGGCGAGCCAGCCCATCGACTGGTCCGGCGTGGGCGAGCCCCCCCGGCAGGAACAGGGCCGGTTCGTCTTTCCCGAACCCACCAACCGCCCCCAGGCCAAGCCCAACGACATCTACGGCAAGAAAGCCGGTCCCGCCCCCCTCTCCCGCCCTCTCGGTATCGCCAGCGCGCCACGCCTGGCCACGCCGCCGACCGTGGACGGAACCCTGGCCGAATGGCCCGTGGACGACCCGCTCCGCACCCTGCGCCTCGCCGAATCCTTCGACGGCCGCCCCACCGCCGGGCCGCAGAGCCAGGCCTGGATCGGCTACGACGACGAGGCCCTCTACATCGCCGCCCGCCATCCGGTGAACAACGCGGCCACCCTCCGCGCCTCCGATCACCAATGGGGAAGCGCCGACGGCATGGAAATCGCCATCCAAAACGCCCCCGGCCCCATCCTCACCCTCTACGGCTATCCCGACGGCCATTTTGTCAGCATGGACTACGGCGGGGCCACCGCCGCCACCATCGCCCGCTTGCAGCAGGACGTGACCTACGCCGCCGCCGTGGGCGAAAACGAATGGCGCGCCGAATGGCGCATCCCCTTCGCCGCCTGCGGCTTCACACCCCAGCAAGCACCTTTGCTGCTATTCAATATCGGGACGCGCAAGACCGCCCCCGAATCCTGGGTCGTCTGGCGCGGAACCGGCGGGGCCAACTACCGGGTCGGCGAAGCGGGCATGCTGGTGTTGCGCGACGACTTTCTGACCTCCTGGCAGCCCCCCGCCGAAGGGCTCGCCGTCTGGCTCGACGCCGCCGACCGGGAATCCCTCGAAACCGACGCCGAGGGCAAGGTCGCCCGCTGGCGGGACAAGAGCGGACAGCAGCGCGACGCCGTCCAAACCAATCCCGCCCATCGGCCGCTCCACGAGGCGGAGGCGCTCAACGGCCTCCCCGCCCTGCGTTTCCACGAACAGGACAAAACC
>LVAZ01000395.1 GCA_001603055.1 Victivallales bacterium Lenti_02 | reverse complement strand
GCCCTGGTCGAAGCGACCTTCGCGGCCAGCATCGTCGATCCCCCGGCCATCGACCGCAGCGGCATCCGCCCCCTGAACAACTTGGTTGCCGAACTGCTGAACCAGCCCCTTGCCGCCAACCCGGCCGAGCAGACCTTCCGCTTCGTCAACCCCCGCGACGGCTGGGTCTTCGTCGCCCTCGAAACCGCCGCTCCCGGCACCGATTTGACCATCGGAATCGACGGGCAGACGGTGATCACGGCCGCCACCGACCGCCGCGAGGCCTTCCGCGAACTCGCCGCCGGCGAACACCGGATCGCCGTCGCCGGCAACACCGCCGAAGCCCGCCTCGTCGTCCGCTCCATCCCCGAAATCTTCAATTATCCGCCCTGCGTGAATTCCTACGTCCGCGAGAACGGCGACTACGACTGGGCCTTCATGAAACGGCACATTCTCCCGGCCGTCACCACCCTCAACGGCGGCCAGCTCCCCGGCGACGCCCTGCCCGAGGCCAAGGCCATGGGCCTCAAGTGGCTGGCCAATTTCAATGTCGCCCCGATGGACGACGCCGCCGAGCTGCAGCGGCGCATGGAGGAACACGCCGGCATGACCCAGCCCCAGTACGACGGGCTCACCAGCGACGAACTGTTCTTCGGACGCACCAACATCGACACCTACACCAAGGCGCTCTGGGCGCTGAACAACCCCGAGCACCGCCTCGTCTACACCTGGATCGTCGGCAAGCCCGCCATCCCCGCCCTCCACGTCGATTTCATGTCCGCCTGCCTCAACGCCTCCAAAGGCCGGGGGCGGTTGCTCTTCGAGGCTTACTGCCATCCCCAGCCCGACGAGCGGACCGCCGCCGCCTACCTCGACGGCATGGTCACCGAGACCATCCGCCAGTTCAACGCCTACTTCCCGAACGCGGCCGAGGGCACCGGCATCATCTTCGGCAACTTCAACCAGATTCCCATCATCTCCCTCGAACACGACCCCGCCGTGGACTTCAAGTACTTCCTCGACATGCAGGTGAACATCGTCGCCAACCAGCCCGAGTTCGCCAACCTCGCCACCACCGGCTACTGGGGCACCTACTACGGCGACGAGGAGCTGGCCCGCTGGTCCTTCCTGCTCATGCGCCACTACGCGGTCGAGGGCCGCAAGGACATGCTCTCCGCCCGCTACGGCTTCATCTACAACCCCGGCTTCGTGGCCAATCCCGATTTCGCCGAGGGGCTGGCGGGCTGGGAAGTCACCCCCGCCGCCGAGGGCAGCGTCGCCGCCGCCACCATCCCCGGCTACGGCAAGGACATGCAGGGCCGCTGGGGAGGCGGCAAGGCAGGCGACACCGTCTGCGCCATGATCCGCCAGCCCGGCCAGCCCAACCGCGTCACCCAGACCCTCAAGGGCCTCGAAGTCGGCAAGGTCTACTCCCTCCAGTTCGTCACCGCCGACCGCACCGACATCGCCGAGAAACGCTACAACCCCCGCCAGTACGGCATCGCCGCCACTCTCGAAGGGGCCGAACTCCTCCCCGACCGCTGCTTCGTCCACATTGACCGCCGCAAAACCCACCGCCGCACTCCCCCCGAGAGCCTCGCCAAGATCAACCTTCACCGCATCGTCTTCCGCGCCACCGCCCCCACCCAGGCCCTCGTCATCAGCGACGAGAACGCCCAGCCCGGCGAGGAGCTGGTGCTCAACTTCGTGCAGCTCAAGCCCTACCTGGAATAGCCGCCCGGACCGCCGCCGACCGCCGACGCCCGTCGCCGGGGACGGCAGCGGGCGGGCTGGCGGGGTGTCCAACCCGTCCTGGAAGGGCACGAATAGCAAGGGCGCATCCCCGGCGCACCAGACAGCGCTACATACTGCGGAACAAGACGTTCGGCAATCAGAACGGTGCCGCGTGGTTGACAAAGCCGGAGATGCGATCAAGATTATGAACATGAAAGCGAATACCGAGCAAGTTCTCGACGCTGCCCTGCACCTGCCTCATACCGATCGGGCTTTCCTGGTCGAGCGGCTGCTGGAAAGCCTCGATGCGGAATCCGGCTTCCCACTCTCCGAGGAGTGGCGCAAGGAGATTTCCCGCCGCTGCGCCGAGATTGACTCCGGCGAGGTGGAACTGGTCTCTGGCGAGCAGGTTTTCAAGCAGGCATTCAAGGCCCTGGCATGAGACGCCTTCGCTTTCACCCGGAAGCTCAGATTGAGTTGCTTGGGTCGGCGAAAGGTTACGAGGCGGAGCAGCCAGGACTGGGAAAGCGGTTTCTGGAAGCGGTTCGCGACGCCACCTGCAAGATTCGGTTGTCCCCGTCGATGTTCCAGTGCGTCGAGGGCAAGGCGAGGCGCTGTTGTGTGGAACGCTTCCCCTTCGGCCTGGTATTCCGGGAAGAAAACGACGAGATTCAAATCCTCGCCGTCATCCATTTCAAGCGTGACCCCGACTATTGGAAGAAAAGGCTTTGAACCGGCCCGACCTTTTCGCCTGACTTCCGCTGGGTTTGGGTGCCCGTGCGACCGCCCGCATCCCCCAAGCCATCAGGCCTGCCGCCGGAGGTAGTCCTCGATGGCCTGCACCACCCGCGTCCGGTTCCTGACCTGGTTCGGGCGGATATGCAGCCGGGCTTCCGGCACCAGCAGCTTCCGGCCGTGCCAGACGATTTCCTCGAGGTGCGCCTCCGCGTAGGGGCCGAAATCGCACAGTCCGCGCCCGTCCACGTACTCCTCCGGCTCGAAGGCGTAGTCCACCCGGCAGCCGCAGTCGATCACGCCGAAGCCCTTCACGACCCAGCCGCTGACATGGTGGAACGGCTCGGCGATGCGCTCCCAGACCGCCGTCCGGACCTTTTCGATCTCCGACCGATAGGTCATCACGTCCACGTCGTGCGGCAGCAGGTCGATGCCCCGGACGTAGAGCGCCGCGCTCCCGGTCAACCACCAGCGGATGCCGTGTGCCGCATGGGTGTCGCACAGCCATTCCAGCGCCCGGTCCACGGCCCCGGCGCTCTTTGTCCCGAAATATTCCCGGTTGACGAGGGCCGTGTAGCGCCGCTCCAGACCCCGGAGGTCATGCCCGAACATCAGGGTGGCCGGATAGGCGCGGACGTACTCGCCCCCTGTCTCCTCGTAGAACGTCCGGTCGAAACCGTCCGAAGAGGTGAAATCATCCTTCGGGATGTGGTATGAGATCGTGCCGTCCTGTTCCCGGACGGCCACGCGGATTTCCTTATTCATCCACCATACCTCAGCTCCGGCAACGCCGGTTCCGGCTCACATTTTCCTGCCGCATTCCTGGCAGAACTTGGCGTCTTCCGCCCGTCAAACCATCTGCCGCCTCGCAACCGCAAGGACCCGTTCGGCGATATCGCGGCACTGCTCGCCAATCGCCGTATCCGTCGTCAGATCGGGCATCACCCCTGCCATAGGGTATTTCGAAGGCAGATAAAGAGCGTCGATCAGATCGCACTCGTCCTCGGATATCCCACTGTCCAACCCAGCCGCCCCCAACTGCCTCGCCAGTTCCTGGATGCTGTGCGTCCTCTTGAACTCAAGTCCATGCTCGATCACCAGAGCCTTCAGCGCCTTCTCGACACACTGCTGGGCATTTTGCATGCAAGCGTTGAGAAGCCCCCGCTCAAGGCTCATCCGGGCCACGACCAGATTCTCGTCCGCGTAGCGGAGCCAGGTCGAGGTCTCACCTTTCATAGATCACCTCCCCCCGTTCGACTTCCGAGAGGAAGCTG
>LVAZ01000394.1 GCA_001603055.1 Victivallales bacterium Lenti_02 | reverse complement strand
CGCCCTGCGCTGGCTCAAGCTCACCCAGAACCCGGACGGCTCCTGGTCGCGGACGCAGCCGGAGGCGATGGCCGGGCTGTGCCTCCTGGCCTTCCTGGCCCATGGCGAGACCCCCACCTCCGAGGAGTTCGGCATGACCGTCCAGAAGGCCATCAAATATCTCTGCGACCGCATGACCGCCGTGCCGGAGAACAGCACCCGGGGACTCAGCCGCGAGTACACCAACGGCATCGCCACCTATGCCCTGGCCGAGGCCTACGGCGTGACCAAGCTGCCCTACATCAAGCCCGCCATGGAGAAGGGGCTCCGCTTCATCGTCCGCGGCCAGCAGGCCTCCGGCGGGTTCGACTACAACTACGCGAAGGGCGCCCGCTGGGACCTCTCGGTTGCCGGCTGGCAGGTGCAGGCCCTGAAGGCCGGCTTCGTGGCCGGAACGGACAACGAGGACGTGCCCAAGGCTCTGGACAAGGCGGCCAGCTTCATCAAGGGCGTCTCGTACCGCGACGGCAAGTTCGGCTACAACACCCCCGGCAGCGGCAGCGGCGGCATCCAGGGCGTCGGCACCCTCTGCCTGCAACTGATCGGCGATGCCGAAAGCCGGGAGGCCAAGGCGGGCGTGAAGTGGATTCGGGAAAACGCCACCGTGGAGTGGGACACGCGGAGGGAGTATTCCGCCCACAGCAATCCCGCCTACAACTGGTACTACCAGACCCAGGCGATGTTCCACGTGGGGCGGACCACCTGGAACGTGTGGAACCGGCAGATGAAACCCCAGTTGGTGACCAACCTCAAGCCGGGGCCGAGAACGCCCGACGGCAAGGCCACCGGCTTCTGGGACGCCCCGGGCGGCAAATGGGACCGGCCCGAGTACGACCGGTGGTATACCACCTCGCTCAACGCTCTCAGCCTGCAAGTCTATTACCGCTATCTGCCGACCTTCAAGATGCCGAAGCAGATCGCCAGGGCCGAGAAGACCATCCTCGACGAGATTACCATCGAGTTGGAGTAGCCCGCCGGCCGCGCGGGACGCGGAGGGCTTGGATGTGACGCCGCCGCCCGGACTCTACGACAGCCATGCCCATCTGGCGGACGGGCGTCTCTACCCTCTGCTGGGAGAGGCGCTGGCCGATTTCCGCCGGGCGGGCGGTTGCGGGGTGCTTGCGGTGTCGGCCCGGGTCGCCGAGTGGGAGCGGGTGGCTCTCGTCGCGCGCGAGGACGGGGTGTGGGGTGCCCTGGGAGTCCATCCTCTCTACCGGGAGGGCTGGGACGCGCAGGCCGGGCCGCAGCGCCTGGCCGCCATGCTGGCGGGGAATCCGGACTTGCGGGCCGTGGGCGAGATCGGGCTGGATTTCCACCTGGGCCGGGGGGATCAGGAGGAGCAACTGGCCCTTTTCCGCAGCCAGTTGGCCGTGGCCGGGGCGGGCGACTATCCGGTGGCCTTCCACAACCGCCAGTCCTGGCGGGAATTCCTCGCCGTTCTGGACGGGCAGGACCGGCCGGTGCGCGGCGTCTGCCACAATTTCACCGGCGGCCGCGAACTGGCGCGCGAGATTCTCGACCGCGGCCTGCTGCTCTCCTTCGGCGGGCCGCTGACCTGGCCGGACGCGCGCCGGGCCCGCGAGTCGGCGCGGTACGCGCCGCTGGACCGGATTCTCGTCGAGACCGACGCCCCCGACCTGCCGCCCCGGCCGCGCCGGGCGGACACTTCGGCCCCCGCCGACGTGGCGCGGGTGCTGGCCGTCCTGGCCGAGCTGCGCGGTCTCGCCGTGCCGGAACTGGCCGGGCGGTTGGGCGAAAACTTCGCGGAACTATTTCTTTCTCCGCGCAATGGCCTTGGGAATCGCTTGTAGTGCTTGATTCGGCGGGTGACGCCGATACATTTCCCCTTTTGTGCAGCACCCGTTGGAAGACAGGCCCCCCGGCGTAACCATACACAAGGGAATTGGCAGACATGAGCAAGATCAACAGCAAGCACGTGTTCACTTCCGAGTCGGTTTCGGAAGGGCATCCCGACAAGGTCGCCGACCAGATTTCCGATGCGGTTCTGGATGCGTGCCTGGCCCAGGACCCGGACAGCCGTGTCGCCTGCGAGACGCTGACCACCACCGACCTCATCGTCCTCTCCGGCGAAATCACCACCCGGGCCAGCGTGAACTGGGAGGAAGTGGCGCGCAAGGCCGTGGCCGACATCGGCTACGTTTCGGACGACATCGGTTTCTCGGCCAGCTCCTGCAAGGTCTTCCTGGCCCTGCATCCCCAGTCTCCCGACATTTCGCAGGGCGTCACCGAAGGCATGGGCGCCTTCCTCGAACAGGGTGCCGGCGACCAGGGCATGATGTTCGGCTACGCCAGCAACGAGACCCCCGAGCTGATGCCCGCCCCGATCCTCTACGCGCACCGCATCGTCGAGCGTCTGGCCGAGCTGCGCCACACCCAGGCCGATGCCTACAGTTTCCTCCGGCCCGACTCGAAGAGCCAGGTCTCCTTCCTCTACGAGAACGGCCGCCCCGTCCGTCTCGAAACGGTGGTCGTCTCCCACCAGCACACCCCCCAGATGAAGGACGAGCAGCTCCGCGCCCTGGTCAAACAGGTCGTCGGCGAAGTCGTGCCCGAAAAGTTCCTGCACAACGACATCGTCTACTACTGCAACCCCACCGGCCGCTTCGTGGTCGGCGGCCCGAACGGCGACACCGGCCTCACCGGGCGCAAGATCATCGTCGATAGCTACGGCGGCGTGGGCAGCCACGGCGGCGGCGCCTTCTCCGGCAAGGACCCGAGCAAGGTGGACCGCTCCGCCGCCTACATGTGCCGCTACATCGCCAAGAACGTGGTCGCGGCCGGCCTCGCCGGCAAGTGCGAAATCCAGGTCGCCTACGCCATCGGCGTGGCCCGTCCCCTGAGCGTGAACGTGGACACCTACGGCACCGCCAAGGTCCCCGAGAAGGCCATCCAGGATGTGCTCGAAAAGGGCGAGATTTTCGACCTGCGCCCGGCGGGCATCATCAAGTCCCTCGGCCTGAAGACCCCCGGCAAGGCCGGCTGGAGCTATCGCCAGACCGCCGCCTACGGCCATTTCGGGCGCGATCTCTTCCCCTGGGAGCAGACCGACAAGGTCGCCGCCCTCAAGTCGGCCCTCTGCTAGGACCGGACAGGAAAACCATGACGCGCATCATCGGCATCGGCTCCGCTCTGCTGGACGTGCTGGCCCGGGTTCCCGAGGAATTCGTGGTCGGCCTGCCCGGCGGCAAGGGGGGCATGGTTCTGATCGACGGGCCGGAGATGGCGGCTCTGCTCGCCCGTCTGCCCGCCGACGCCAGCCTGGTGCCCGGCGGCTCCGCCGCCAACACCGTGCTGGGCCTGGCCCGGCTGGGCCTGCCCGGACGCCTGCTGGCCAAGGTGGGCGACGACGCGAACGGCGCGCTCTACCGGGACAACGCGCGGGCGGCCGGGGTGGACGGGGTGGCCTTCAAGACCAATCCCGCCGTGCCCACCGGCACCTGCATCAGCCTGGTCACCCCCGATTCCGAGCGCACCATGCGCACCTGCCTCGGGGCCGCCGCCACCCTGTCGCCGGCGGAAATCTCCGTCGCCGATTTCGCCGGCTGCACCCACGCCCACATCGAGGGCTACATGCTCTTCAACCGCGAGCTGATGCTCCATCTGCTGAAGACCGCCAAGGCGGCCGGCTGCACGGTCAGCCTGGACCTCGCCTCCTACGAGGTGGTTCGGGCGTCGGTCGACATTCTGCCGGGGCTGCTCGGCGAGTGGGTGGACATGGTCTTCGCCAACGAGGACGAAGCCGCCGCCTTCGTGGGCGGTGCGGACGAGAACGCGGCGCTGGAGCGGCTGGGCGACCTCTGCGGGGTGGCCGCGGTGAAGCTCGGCCAGCGCGGCGCCCTGATCCGGCGCGGCGACGAACGGGTCCGGGTGGCCTGCCGGACGGTGCCCGCCGTGGACACCACCGGCGCGGGCGACCTCTGGGCCGCCGGTTTCCTGTACGGCATGTATACCGGGCGCTCCCTCGCCGCCAGCGGCGACTGCGGCGCGCTCGTTTCCCGCGAAGTGGTCCAAGTGATGGGAGCGGCCATTCCCGAGGACCGGTGGCAGGCATTGCGCGCCCAAATGACGGCCTACTAGCGCCGAACAGCACGAGAAACACGCACATGATCCAAAAAACCGACACCTACTGGATTCGCGATCTGGCCCAGGCCGATTTCGGCCGCAAGGAGATCAGCATTGCCGAGAAGGAAATGCCGGGTCTGATGGCCACCCGCGAGAAATACGGCCCGGCCCAGCCGCTGGCCGGCATCAAGATCACCGGCAGTCTGCACATGACCATCCAGACGGCGGTGCTCATCGAGACTCTGGTCGCCCTGGGCGCGGATGTGCGCTGGGCCTCCTGCAACATCTTCTCGACCCAGGACCACGCCGCCGCCGCCATCGCCGCCGGCGGCACCCCCGTCTTCGCCTGGAAGGGCGAGACTCTCGAGGAATACTGGGACTGCACCTACCAGGCCCTCACCTGGCCCGACGGCTCCGGTCCCGAGCAGATCGTGGACGACGGCGGCGACGCCACCCTCCTGATCCATCGCGGCCTGGCGGCGGAGAAGAATCCCGCCATTCTCGACGAGCCCACCGACGTCCATGAACTGCAAGTCATCAACAACCTGCTCAAGCGGGTTCTGGCCGAGAATCCCGGCCATTGGGGCCGGGTGGCCGCCAAGGTGCGCGGCGTCTCCGAGGAGACCACCACCGGCGTCCACCGGCTGATCCAGATGCAGGAGCGGGGCGAGCTGCTCTTCCAGGCGATCAACGTGAACGACTCGGTGACCAAGAGCAAGTTCGACAACGTCTACGGTTGCCGCCACTCGCTGGTGGACGGCATCAAGCGGGCGCTCGACGTGCTGCTGTCGGGCAAGGTCGCCATGGTCTGCGGCTACGGCGACGTGGGCAAGGGCTCGGCCGAGTCCCTGGCCAACGAGCGCGCCCGCGTCATGGTCAGCGAGATCGACCCGATCTGCGCCCTCCAGGCCTGCATGGCCGGCTATCAGGTCTGCACGGTCGAGGACGCGCTGCCCTGCGCGGACGTCTACGTGACCACCACCGGCAACAAGGACATCATCACCGCCGAGCACATGGCGAGGATGAAGGACCAGGCCATCGTCTGCAACATCGGCCATTTCGACAACGAAATCCAGATGAGCCGCCTCGAGAAGTGGCCCGGCGTCGTCAAGCAGGAGATCAAGGGCAGCTCCTGCCCGGTCCACCGCTACACCTTCCCCGACGGGCATTGCATCTACGTGCTGGCCGAGGGCCGTCTGGTCAACCTCGGCTGCGCCACGGGCCATCCGAGCTTCGTGATGTCCAACAGCTTTACCAACCAGACTCTGGCCCAGATCGACATCGCGGCCAATCCGGACCGCGCGGTCGGGGTGTACCGGCTGAGCAAGGAACTGGACGAGGAGGTCGCCCGGCTTCATCTCGCCAAGCTGGGGGCCAGGCTGACCAAGCTGACTCCCGACCAGGCGTCCTATCTGGGTGTGCCGGTGGAAGGCCCCTACAAGCCGGAACACTACCGCTACTAGAACACGTCCTCCCGGTGGAGGTGGTCCATGCGCGTGCTGAATTTCGGTTCGTTGAACGTGGACCATGTCTACCGGGTGGCGCATATCGTGCGGCCCGGCGAGACGCTGGGGAGCGGGACCTATGCCCGCTTTCCCGGCGGCAAGGGCGCCAACCAGTCCGTGGCCCTGGCCCGGGCCGGGGCCGCCGTCTGGCACGCGGGCCGGGTCGGCCCCGAGAGCGCCTGGCTGCGCGAGCGGCTCGCCGCCGACGGGGTGCGGACCGATTTCGTCCGCGTCGGCGAGGAGTCCGGCGGCCACGCCATCATCCAGGTCGAGGAGGGGAGCGGGCAGAACAGCATCGTCCTCTTCGGCGGGGCGAACCGGAGCATTCCCCCCGCGCAGGTGGACGAGGCGCTTGCCGCCTTCGCCCCCGGCGATGTGCTGCTGCTCCAGAACGAGATCAACGCCACGGCGGAGCTGATCCGGCGCGGCCATGCCGCCGGTCTGCGGGTCTGTCTGAATCCGGCACCGATGGATGATTCCGTCCTCGGCTTCCCGCTCGAACTGCTCGATTTGCTGGTGGTGAACGAGCATGAGGGGGCGGCGCTGGCCGGCCCGGACGATCCCGTGCGGATGCTCGATAGTCTCGCCGCCCGCTATCCCCGCACCCGGCTCTGCCTGACTCTGGGGGCGCAGGGCGCGGTGTTCCGGGACGTGTCGGGCGCGACGTTCCGGCAGGCGGCCCGGCGGGTTGCGGCGGTGGACACCACGGCGGCGGGCGACACCTTCATCGGCTATTTCCTCGCCGCCGAGCTGGCCGGGAAAACCGTCCCCGAGGCGTTGGCCGCAGCCTGCGCGGCGGCGGCCCTGAGCGTCACCCGCCCCGGGGCCATGGACTCGATTCCCTGGGCTCGCGAGCTGGCGTAGCCGCTATTCCTCCACGTCGGGGAGGCCGAGGGCCTGGCGGGTGGTGCGGAAGTGGAGCTTGGCGATGGTGGCGAGGGCCGCTTCGCCGCCGTTGGCGGCGATTTCTTTGGCGCGGGCGAGGACATTGGCTCCCGCGCCCTTGGGGAGGTCGAGGCCGGCCTGTTTGGCCAGGGTGTCGAGCCGGTGGACGAATTCGTGGCGGGCGAGGATG
>LVAZ01000393.1 GCA_001603055.1 Victivallales bacterium Lenti_02 | reverse complement strand
GTAGCCCCCGGGGCCACCGAAAAGGCCAGGAATGGTACCATCCTGAGAGGCCGCTCACAACGTGCGGATCGGCTGGGCGCAGCGGGACATCACCCCCCACCGGCCGGTGGCTCTGCGGGGACTGTTCAACCTGCGCATCGCGACCCGCGTCAAGGACCCCCTCACCCTCACCGCGCTGGCCATCGACAACGGCGAGGACCACGCGATCCTTGTTTCCGTGGACGCCTGCGGGGTCGATCCGGGCCTGCTCGAACGGGTCCGCGGCATCGCCTGCGAACGCTTCCCCGATCTGCAACCCCGCAAGATTGTGATCGGCGCCACCCACACCCATACCGCCCCCTTCGCGGGCAGCACCGCCGGGTTGCAGAAGGATACCGACTATCTGGAGCATATTCTGGCGAAATATCCGGACTACATGCCCACCAGCGAATACACGGAGCAGTTCGTCGAGGGCTTTGCCGGCGCCGTCTGCGAGGCGTGGGAGAACCGCGCCCCCGGCGCGCTCGCCTGGGGCTATTCCTACGCGGTCGTCGGCGAAAACCGCCGCATCCGCTACTTCGACAACCGCGCCGTGATGTACGGCTCCACCGCCCTGCCCGACTTCTCCCATGTCGAGGGGCATGTGGACCACGGGGTCCACCTGCTTTACACCTACGATCCCGGCGGCAAGCTGACCGGGGCCATCGTCAACGTCGCCTGCCCCTCGCAGAGCAGCGAGGGCGGCCAGGACTTCGTCTCCGCCGACTACTGGCACGAGACCCGCGCGGAACTCCGCCGCCGGCACGGCAACAGCCTGTTCGTGCTGCCCCAGTGCTCCGCCGCCGGCGACCAGACCCCGCACCGGCAGGTGGACACCCGCGCCGAGGACCGCATGCTCCGCCTCAAGCATGGCCAGGGGCTGGGCCGGGGCGACAACACCGCCCTCCGGCTGGACCTCGCCCGCCGCATCGCCGACGCCTTCGACGATGCCGAGCCCTTCGCCCGCAAGGACCGCCGCCAGCAGGTCGAACTCAGCCATGCCTCGCTCGATCTCGAACTGGCCCACTGGAACGTCACCGAGCGCGAATACGAGAGCGCCCGCAAGGAAATCGGCGAACTCGACAAGACCATCGCGGACCTCCAGGCCACCGATCCCATCGGTCGGGCGCTGACCAGCGCCCAGTCGCGCCGGGGCTGGTGCATGCGGGTGATCGACCGCTACCAGTCGCCCCCGCCCTTCATCCCGGTCGAGGTCAACGTGATGCGTCTGGGCGACATCGGTTTCGTCACCGCCCCCTTCGAGTATTATCTCGATTTCGGCGACCGCATCAAGGGCCGCAGCCCGGCAGTGCAGACCTTCGTCGTGCAACTCGCGGCCGGGGGCAGCTATCTGGCCACCGAGCGGGCCGCCGCCGGGTGCAGCTACGGGGCCGTCCCCGCCAGTTGCCGGGTGGCGCCGGCGGGCGGCCAGACCATCGTCGACCGCGCCGTCGAAACCCTGCAAGCCATGTTCCCGAAAAAGGACGCCTGAGCCTGCCCTACTTCTTCTGTCCCGCGAGGGGCAGATAGAAGGGGGACGAGGCCTTGCCGGCCTTGTCGTAGGCCTGGCACTGGAACCACTGGCTGCCCGTCACCCGCTGGGACAGCTCGTGCAGGTCCACAGTGCGGCTCGTGGCGCTGTGGGTCCACTGCGCCTTGCCGTCGGGGCCGAGGCAGACCATATCGAGGCGCTCGACCCCGCTCAGATCGAAGGCGTACCAGGTCATCCGGTTCGACTCCGTATCCGCCGTCGGCACCCCGTGCAGGAAGAAGTCGTCCAGATACATCGCCTCCTGATTGCGGGCGTTCCGCCGGGACAGGGTGAGGGTGTTCACCACCAGCCCGTCCAGTTGCTCGGCGGTCAGTCCGGCGCCGCGGAACAGCTCGGCCACGTTCGCCGAGATCGGAATCCACTGCTTTTCGGCCAGGGGGAACGTCAGCCCCCGGTTCAGCTCGGTGTCGGACTTTTCCGGCGGGGTGATGGAGAACGTGTAGTTGCCCCGGTTGGTTGCCAGGGTGAAGAAGATTTGCAGCCTGCGCCGGTATTCCGGCAGGTAGATGCGGCAGGAAAGCCAGGGGTGGGCGGCGGGTTTCCAACTGACCTGGCGGCTGATGTCGCCATTGGTCCGGTAGGTCAGGTGGTTCAGGAAGGAGGCGGCGCCGGGACGCTTGACCACTTGCAGTTGGTTGTTGGACTCCGGGCTGAAGGCCAGGCTTTCGCCGAAGGAGCCGTCCCAGTTGTAGAACCAATGGACCGCCGAGCCGAAGCGCAGCCAGTACCAAGTGGGACCGGTCTTGTCCTTGGCGTAGTCGATGGTATAGGGGATATCGAGGTCGGGCGTGGAGTTCCCCGCGCCGTCCGCGATGTTCCTGACGGTGAGCGTGACCGTGTCGCCGTTCCCGGCCGCATCCAGATGGCTGCGCATAATCAGGGGATAGTTGAGGTACAGGGTGTCGGAGGTGGCGGCATGCTCGTAGCTGCTCGTCCACGCGGGAATGTTCACATTCTTGCCCCCGACCTGGAAGGCGGCGCCTTCGATGGCCCAGGGCGCGCCGCCGTGGTTGTTCATCCGGACCACGGCCCGCAAACCATTTGCGCCGGGATCGTCGAAGGCCTCGAAGGTCTGGGTCACTTCCAGCGGCTTGGTGTCGAGCAGGAAGGGAACGTCGAACACGCGGGATTCCGTGCCCGCCGAATCCACCGCCCGGTAGAGCAGGTGGTGGACGCCGTCGGCCAATCCTTCCAGTTTCGGGACGATGGGTTCGCCGATGGGCTGTGACAGCCAATCGAGGGCGGCCAGTTGTTCCTGGCTGCGCACGGCATAGGGCCCGGGGCCCGGAGCCACGGCCGTCTGGATTGCACGCAGACCGTCGGCCGCGAAGAATTCCGGCATGAAGGCAAGCTGGGCGGGGCTGGAAACCGCCGGACCGAAGACCAGGTCGTCGAGATCGAGCCGGGTGTAGCGCCCGGTCTGGTCCACATCGTGGGCGGAGCCGAAGCGCACGAAACTGGGCTGGAAGCGGCTGGTGTCGAAGGTCGAGCTGGCGAAGGCGTCGGTCACCATGCCCTGCCAGGACTGCCAGCCGCCGTCGTTGCGCAAATCCTGATCGGCCAGCCGCACCCGCGCGGCGGAGCCCAAATCCTCGCTCAGCCGGACCGGATGCCCGTTGCTGAACGCGAGACTGATGTAGGTCATGTCGTAGCCCCGGTAGCGGAACTGGAAGAGCGGATACTTCGACAGGGGGAAATCAATGCCGAACGTGGCGTGCAGACGCTGGTTCAGGGCGGTGTTGCGCACTTGCAGGAAACGCCCCTGCTCGGGGCTGCCATAACCCAATGTCTGCCGCTCGTCCCCGGTGTGGCTGAGACGGCCCAGCGTGCTTTCGAAGCTGCCGCCGAAACCGGGCAGTCCCTTGATACCCAGCAACACCGGCGGCGCGGCCTGCGGGCGGTCCTTCCAATCGAGGCTTGCCACCGTCGTCGCGCCGGCCACAGTCACCCGCACCGACAATGGCTCGCTCCCGACCAGCCCCTCGCTGGTGCGGGGCAAACGGGCCACCAGCTCCCCGGCCCGGCCGGGTTGCGTGGGCAAAACCTGTCCGTTCGCCAGCGCCAGAGTGGAACCGGCAAAGCGCGGGTCGGGAACCTGGCCCCGCCGCCGCAACACCAGGGCATCGGCCTCGCGCTCATGCCAGGCCAATTCCCAAGGCACCGTCTCCGGCAGGGAAACCCAGGCCAGCTCCTGCACGTAGCCGTCGCCCTTCCCATACTTCACCCGCAACCAGGCTGTGTTCAGCCCCGGGACTCCCGTCCTCGCCAGCATACCGCCGACCTCCGCAGCCGCCACGGAACGCAGCGTCTCCGAACCATGCCGGGACTCGCGCAGCACAAACAAGGCCGAGCTGTCCCCGGACTCCACGTTCGGCACGCCATAGAAGACCGGCGCGAACTGGCGCAGGTAATAGGCCGCTCCCGGACGGTTGCCGGTCAAGCCCATCAGCACCTCGCTATCGCCCATTGTGCCGATTCCCTCGAAACGGACCTTGAGCGAACTCTCCGCCCCGCCCGCCGGGCGCAGGTCCTCCGGAATCCAGACCTCGACGCTGGTCCAGCCCGCCTCGAGGTCCGCAGGGGACGAACCGGGAACCTCGGTCGCCCCCGCCTGCCGGAACATACCGTCGGCAAAACGGTCGCCGCTGATCCGGTGGACCAGCCGTTGCCGGGGGGTGTAGACGCCCTCCCCGTTCACTTCGCCAATGGAGTAATGGACATTCAATTCCGCGTCGGGCGTTCGTTTGAGTTGGAAGCGCCAGCCCGCGACCCTGCCGAGGTCAAGCGGCGGGAAGTCGGGCCGGGCCAGCATCCGCCCCGAGCCCAGACGGTTGCGGACGGCCAAACCGGGAGTGGCACCCGGCAGGCTTTCCGGCCGCGCGTAGCCCACCGTGTCCTCGACCTGCCACCGGCTCGGTTCCAAGGCTTGCAGGGGGAAACCGTTCAGCGTCACCGCCGGCACCGGTTCGGTCGCAGGCGGCGGGGATGCGGGCGGCGGCAGCAGGCGGATCGGCCGGGGACGCATCGAGTCGAAGGTGATCTTCACCTGCGCCACCGTCATCGAGTGCATGAAGGTCCAGATGCCCACCAGCCCGTCGCGGAGCGCCTCCGGGTCGGTCGTCTCGAAAATCTTGTGGTCGTCGAAATAGTATTCCAGCTTGTCGCCCATCTTGCGCAGCTTGATGTAGTACCACGCGCCATGATAGGGACGCCCCTGGCTGACCAGGGGATTCAGGAACTTGCGCACCAGACCCGCCCGCCGCCGGGGCACCAGATAGTCGTCCGAACGGACCATGACCTCGCCGTTGCGGCGCAGGGTGGTCCATTTCTGCGAGAGTTCCTGGTCCCACTCGGTGCAGGTGACCGTGTAGCCGGAACTCGGCGAGGTGGTCTGGGCCATGATCGTGCAGTTCAGGTCGCCCATGCGGTAGTACCAGTCGCCGTGCCGCGTCCCCGCGTAGAATTCGAGGGTCATGTCGCCCTCGAACAGGGCCTTGTACCACAGCGCCGCCAGATTGTCCTCCGACTCGCCGATCATATGGGACCAACTGGGCGTACACTGGAAGCGGTTCACGATCTGCCAGGTGCCGCCGTTGATGGTCCAGTTGAAGGGGGATTCGGAGAAGAAGTCGTCGATCACGTTGATGCGGGTGACCAGACTGCGGGCGAACTGCTCGAGCTTCATGCCCTCGGCCCGCACCTGGCGGCCGGGCAGGGGTTCGGCCAGCCGGTGGCGCAGCACCCGTTCGCCGCCGATGGTGATCCAGAGCCAGTACCCCTCGTGGTGCAGAGTGTAGTCGAGGTCCGCGAGCTTCTTGCCCTCGGGAATGGTCGGCGTCGCCTTCTGCTCTTCGGGCTCGCGGCCCGGCAGGGCCACGACGAGGGTAAGCTCCTTCTCGCCCACCGCCACCCGCACCGTGCCCTCGTTGGCGTCTTCCGGCACCCCCGCATGGAGCACCGCCCCCGTCACCCAGGGCAGACGGATCGAGAAGTCGTTGAAGAAATCGCCCTTGTGCCAGAGCTTCCCGTCGGCCCCGGCAATCCACTGCCCCTCGGCGCTTGCCCAGTGGCGCATGAAATTGTCGTTGGCGAACACTTCGTTCTGCTGGAGCCGCTCCTTGTGGCGCTCGCGCTCGAAGTTGTAGTGCAGCCCGCGCAGCCTGCTCGACGTGCCGGCCCCGACCCAGAGGCCGGGGGCGCCGGCCAGCAGCCCCTCCACCGGGTGCAGCAGCACCAACTGGTCGTCTTCCAGAAACCGCAGCCAGCCTTCCTCGGTGGCGTCGACCGCCAGACGATAGCGCTCGCCCGCGACCAGCGGCCGACTCCAGGAGTCCAGCGTCTGCTCGCCCAGGGGGCTCACCCGGTCGAGCCGGAACGTCTCCCGGCCCCCTTCATGCCGGACCACGTACCGGTAATAGGGCAGCTCGTCGCCCCGGTACCCGGCAAGCAAACCGAACTCCACGTCGCCGGGGGCGGGCTGGAACTCGGCACCGAAGAAAATCCCCTGATGATGGGACCGCCCCAGCAGGAGGCGCTGGGGAGCATTCGCGGCGGGGACCCGCAGCTCGGTCGCGCGTTCGGACACGGTGCTACCGAACCTGCCGCCGTTGCGGAAGAACGCCTCGTCCCCGCCAAGCATCTGGTAGCGGATTTCCCCCGCGTTGCGCAGCAGCACCTGGTCGAACCCCTTCAGAAACACATCGTCGAACCAGATTTCCTCGTCGTGGTTCACATACAATCCCACCTTGCCGCCGACCGGCAGGGTTTCGGCCACCCGCAGCACCGGGAAATGGTCGACCAGACAGACGATCTCGTCGGTGTGGGCCTGCACCTGCAAAAGCTGCCACTGGTTGGGAAACAAATCGGCCCGGACTTCGGCCAGCACCGTCCGCTCCCCGCCCCGCACCCGCCACAGCCGCAGGATGCCGAAGCCCTGGTTCCCGTCGAGCATGTCGAGGGTGAAGCCGTAATGGTTCTCCGCGTCGAGGTGGTAGAACACCAGGCCCGCCTCGCCCTTGTTCACCATCATGGCCGCCGCCAGATTGTAGTTGTCGAAGTAGTCGAACCCGGTGGTGATGATGCCCGGCTGCCCGGCCCCTTTCAGCGAATAGAAGTTCGGGCTCTTGTCCGCCGTCAGCGGTGCCTGCTGCACCCGGGTCATGTTGGTCTCGGGCCGGGCCAGGGCGTCGTCCAGGGCCGTGTGGATGCGCCAGGCGCCGGATTCCGGGCGCCAGGGATAGAGCTGGTTCGGCGCCCCCTCCTCGATCATGAAATCCGTATGGTAGCTCTCCTGGGGAACCGCCCGGAACAGGGGCTGCGAACGCACCCAGCCCGCCCGGTATTCCTCGATGAACACCTCGCCCGGCATCGCGAAGGGGGCCGCCAGAGTCGCCGCCAGACGGTCGTCCAGATACAGCGCCCACTCCGTGTTGCGCAACTTGAAGGTGACTTCCACGGGCGAAGCCAGCCCGGCGGACGAGACCGGATAGGCCCGCACCGGCAGGGACCGCGTCGTCCCGCCCTTGTCCAGCGCGGCATCCAGCCCCTCGCCGTCGAAAACCAGAGTCGCCGACGCCCCCCCCTCGCGCGGCCGGATCAGCAGTTCGAGACTGCCCACTTGCAGCCAGTCGTAGGCGAACGTCACGTTGCCCTCCGCCCGGCGGCAAGCCACCAGACGCTGCCAGCCCGCCAGCTCCGCCTCGTTGGCACGAACCGGTGGCAGGCCGAGGCCAAGCCCGCAAACCATCAGAAAAACCAAGCCCGCCCAACCGGGCCCCTGCCGTCTAGCGCGTTCGTTTATCATGATCCACTGCCCGCCAAGGGCACATTCCCGTGGTAGAGGTTCAGAGACCGAATGCCGTTGCATCGCAACCGATGCCTACTAGTCACAACGCACCGTCCAAAGAACCTATTGGGCGGAAACAACGCCAAAACCGATTTCAAACCATATTTCGTGCCATCTGGTATTTATCTGCATCAACCGGTTGACAGGCAAGATAAAGCACCATGCAACCACCCCGCCCAGGCTTCTCCGCAGGAATGCCCCCGTGCCGATTGATTTTTCTTCGTCTCTTCTTGAAAAATCCAGGGAAACCGTTATTCTGTTCCGCATAAGAGAAAGGCTTTCCGCAATATGGAACGCGCGTCGAACGAACGATCCCCGGTGGAGGCCCTGCGCAAAGGGCTGGAAGTTCTGGAACTTCTTTCCCGCGCGCCGGGGGGGACGGGCATGCCCCTGGCCGAAATCGCGGCCCGGATGGGATTCAAACGGACCTCCGCGCACAATCTGCTGAAAACCCTGACCCTGGCGGGGTTCGCGGTGAACGAGGGCGACGGTCGCTATTGTCTCGGGCCGAAGGTGGGGCAGCTTCTGCGCAACCGGAGCGCGGCCCGGCCCCTGTCCCCGCGCCTGCTCCAGCATCTGGTGCAGCTCGCCGTCCAGCTCAACGAGAGCGTGGTGCTGACGACATTGGCGGAGGGGAAACGGCGGGTTCTGGCCCGTGCCCTGGGCCAGCAGATCGTGCAGGTGGACTCGGACCGGCTCGACGGCGAGCACACCCGTCTCTGGCGCACGGTCACCGGCCGGGTGCTGGCGGCCTACGCCACCCCCGATGAATTGGCGGAACTCGTCGCCAACGCGGGATTTCCCGGCGAGGACTGGGACGGAATCACCGACTCCGCCGGCCTGGACGCCGGCCTCGCCCGCATCCGTGAACAGGGCTACGCCGAAGCCCACGAGCGCACCGCCGCCAGCCTGGCCCTGCCGGTGCTCGACGGCGACAGCCTGCTCGGCGCCCTTGGCATCCACCTGCCCGAGTTCCGCTGGCAGGAGTCCTTTCATTCCCCCTATCTCACCGCCATGCGGCGAACCGTGGACCGGCTCGCCCGCCTCTGGCACGATTGAAGCCGAAAGTCTGTGCAGGAACCCGTCGAAACCAGCGTAGGAGACCGTGCCATGGATTCCCTGTTGACCGCCAAAGCGAAGCAAGCCGCGTATGATCTCGGGGCCCACCTGGTGGGCGTGGGCAACATCGAGCGGTGGGAGAACTGCCCGCCCCTGATGAGCCCGGCCGGCATCATGCCCGAGGCCAAAAGCGTCCTCGTCTGCGCCATTCACCACACCGACGCGATGATCGAGATCGGCGGTGAAATCAACGCCCACCAGCAGGGGACCTACGTCTACCAGTTGCTGATGAACAACCATCTCGATGTGATGTCGTACCGCATGGCCAAGTGGTTCGAGGACCGCGGCTGGCGGGCGGTGCCGATCACCGCCAGCAACATCTGGCGCTATCGCGAGTACAAGGAACTGGACGCCACCTTCGCCCCCGACATGTCCCACATCTACGCGGGCGTCGCCGCCGGGCTCTCCGAGCTGGGCTGGAGCGGACTTTCCATGACTCCCGAATACGGCCCCCGCAACCGTTTCGTCTCGATCATCACCGACGCCCCGCTGGCGGCCAATCCCCTGCTCCCCGGCAACAGCCTCTGCGACCGCTGCAACCTCTGCGTCACCCACTGCCCCACCATGGCCTTCACCAAGGAGACCAAGGGCGAGGTCGCGCTCAAGATCGAGGGCAACAGCTACACCCGCTGCGAAAAGAACCTCTGGCGCTGCGCCTGGGCCGAGCATTTCGGCCTCAGCATCGACGCCGACATCCCCGAGGAAGTCAACGAGGAGTCGATCCTCGCCAGCGTCGAGAAATTCGGCCTCCGCGGCGGCACCATGGGCCCCTGTATCAAATACTGTCTGCCCAAGAACAAGCGGAGCTGGAACAAGGACTATTCGAGCGCCCCCATCCGCAAGAAGGATGTGGTCCCCTCCTCGCCCAAGCCCGAGCGCCGGGTGCAGATGCAGATGCTCACCAAGATGATGGCCGACGGCATGGACCGCATCGTCGTCCGCTCCTGCGCCGACCTCGAAGCCGCCGGAATCGACGTCAAACCCCTGCTCCCCGACGCCAAGAGCTTTGTCCTCATCGGTTGCCGCGCCCCCGCCGAAGCCCCGAAAACCACCAAGGACCGACAGGTGGAATGGAGCTTCACGGGCATGTACGACGCGCAGATGAGCGCCTTCTACGCCAGCCACACCCTGGAGCAGCTCGGCTACAGCGCCGCTCCCTACATCATGGGCAGCCTCTCCGAGGAACCCGGCAAGACCGCCATCGCCAAGGTGCGCGACTTCTCGGCCCCGCTGCTCGGCGCGGACTGGCGCGGCTACACGGCTTTCATCCTGACCAGCGCCGAACTCGAGGCCGACGAGCAGAACTCCACCTACGCGCCCTTGCAGGAAACCGTCGATCCCACCGCCGCCATCCATGTTCTGGCCGACGAACTGGGCGCGGACCTGGTCGGCATCACTTCCGCCAAGCGTCTGGCCAAGGTGGCCAACGCCATCCGCCCGGTGTTCGAGGGCGAAACCATCCTCAACGCCCGCGAGACCGGCCAGCGCTGGCTCACCTCCTCCGCCGAGGTGACCGAAAGCAAGCGCGCCGTCCACACCCCCGAGGACCATCTGACCGGGGCCAAATCGGTCATCGTCCTGGGCTACCGGATTCCCCAGCAGAGCGTTGAGTCCATGGGCCGCGGCCCGGCCGAGGCCATCGGCCCCTACTCCTTCGCCCAGCACCAGAGCCACCGCGAACTGAACGAAATCGGCCTGAAGATGATGAAGATCATGGAAGGCTGGGGCTGGAAATGCGCCGCCACCTACGACCTCTGCGGCACCGGCTCCTGGGCCGCCAACCCGCGCGGTCCCCAGCCCAATCTCTTCTGCAACCGCTTCGCGGCGGTCTGCGCCGGACTCGGCACCCTCACCAAGGGCGGCTTCGTCAACACCGACGAATTCGGCCCCAACGTCCGTTTCCTCGCCATCGTGGTCGACGCCGAACTCGAAGAGGACGAGCTGGCCGGACTCGAAGAGCTGCGCATCGAGTGCGAAGAGTGCGACCGCTGCCTCAAGGGCTGCACGGTGAACGCCTTCAAGGCGAAGACCGCCAGCGTCCGCATCGGCGGCAAGAACCTCGTCTTCAACCCGGTCGAGCAGGTCCGCTGCGACTGGGCTCTGCGCTACGGCCTGGTGCCCGAGGAAGGCGTCGTCCTCACCGGCTCGAAGTCCAACGCCGCCATCCCCGAGAAGATCACCGCCGAGGCTCTGGCCGAGGGCATGACCAAGCAGGACACCATCCTCAAAATTCGCCCCTGCGTGGCGGAGATGTGCATGATGTCCTGTCCCTACGCCCGCACCCAGGACTAATCCAACCCATCCCCCAGGCCCCGCCGGCAACCCCGGCGGGGCCGTTTGGTTCTACGGCCGGAACCAGAGATCAAGGGTGATATCCTGGCCGTGGGGAACGCCGA
>LVAZ01000392.1 GCA_001603055.1 Victivallales bacterium Lenti_02 | reverse complement strand
CCACTCGGCCGCCTGCCACTGGCAGTCGGCGGCAAAGCGTTTCAGGCCGGGGACCTTGTGGGGCAGCCGGTCGAAACCGAAGAACAGGATGTTCTTGCTCACCAGCTCGGGGTCGATGTCGTAGCCCTTGGCGATGGTCTTCGGGTTGAACCAACTGATGAGCAGACGCTCCAGGCACCCCTGCCGCTGCAACTGCTCGGACAGGCTGAAGGCATGGAAGCGGAGAATGGAGGAGACGCAGACGCGCAACATGGTCGGGACCCTCATGGACGGTGGAAGTGGCGGCGGATGGCAAGCCCCTCGCGCCACAGGTGGACGGGCACGAAGGAGCGGAGAATCGCCCGCGAGCTGGCGCGGGTCGGGGCGAAAAACGCGGGCACCAGAATGCTCTGGCAGAAACAGGAGATCACGGTGGCCCAGGCCGCGCCGTCCAGACCCACGCGGGGTATGAGGATGGCGTTCAGGACCACGTTGACCGTGGTGGCCAAGCCGGTGAAGACCAAGGCGTAGCGCTGCAAGTTCTCGGCCACGATCCACTTGCCCCGCACGATGCTCTGGAAGACGAAGACCCCGGCCCAGATGTAGAGGGCGAGCACCCCACCCGCCGGGGCGAAGTCCGCGCCGAAGAGCAGGCCCACGATCCAGTCCGCGCAAAGCGTCGTCGGCAGCGCCAGGCCGAGGCCCATCCAAGTCATCAGCTCGTAGAGCGCCTGCAAGCGATCGTGGTAGCGGGCCGCATCCTGGCGGCGCGCGCTCAGGATGGCGGGGAAGAAGGAGGCGGCAATGACCGACGGGACGAAATACCAGGCCTCGCTCAGCCGCACCGCCACCGCGTAGCAGCCCACCGCCCCCTCGTCGAGATAATGCTTGATCATCACCTGGTCGATGCGCATGTAGATCGTCAGAAAGATGCCGGTGAGCATGAGCGGCAGGCCCGCGCGCAGCAACTGCCTGGCCCGCGCCGCCGAGAAGCGCAGCACCCGCGCCCCCCCGGTCCGGAATTGGTAGCCCACCAGCACCAGCAGCAGCACCCCGCTCTCCGCCACCTTCACTAAGATGAAGGCGGTCAGCGAGGCCCGCGCCAGAATCAGCACCACCGAGAGCAGGGTCGAGGCGATCATCGCCAGAGACTGCGCGATCGAGGACCACTTGGCCAGCACCCGCGCCTCGAACCGGCGCTCGAAGGTCGCCGCCGCGTTGGTCAGCAACTGGAACACGCAGACCGAGACCATCAAGGCCAGGGTCAAGCCCCGATGGCCAAGATACACCCCTACCGCCAGGGCCAGGGCGGACATCAGCCCCGTGCCGATCACGCGCAGCACCAGGGCGGTGCCGAGAATCTCGCCCTCGGCCGCGAGGTCCGGCTCGGCCTCGAGGTCGCGCACCAGCACGTCGCTCATGCCCAGCGTGCCCAGGGCCGCGAACAAGGTCACGAAGCTGAGCAGATAGTTCAGCTCGCCAAAATCGTTCCGCCCCAGGTAGCGGGCCACCAGCACGCTCGCCAGGAAGGCCAGGCCGAGGCGCAGCACCCGGGAGAAGAACATCCAGCCCGTGTTGCGCAGAAACCGTCCGCGTTCGCCGCTCATCGGCCACCCTCCCCGGCCAGCCATGCCGCCGCCGCCCGCAGATCGGCCACCACGGCGTCGGCCCCCGTGTCGCCGGTCTCGGCGGCACCGTAGCCGGTCAGGACCAGAATGGCCCGCAGGCCGAGGCCCTTGCCCAGCCCGATGTCCGACTTTCGGTCGCCGATCACCACGCTCCGCGCCAGGTCCACGGGCAACTCGGCCTGGGCCTGGCGGATCATGCCGGGAGCCGGCTTGCGGCAGACGCAGCCCGCGGCGGGGTGATGGGGGCAGTAGTAGATGCCGTCGAAGGCCACGCCGAAAACGGCGAGCTGCTCGACCAGACGCTGGTTGACGGCCCGCACGTCCGCCTCGGTGTAGAAGCCCCGGCCCACGCCGGCCTGATTGGTGACCAGCGCCAGGCCGTAGCCCAGTTCGCGTAGACGGCGCAGGCCCGCCACCGCGCCGGGCAGCAGCTCGACGCCCTCCGGATCGCCCAGGTACTCCTTCTCGACGATCACCGTGCCGTCGCGGTCGATAAATGCGAAGGGTTTCATTCTCACCAACTGGCTGTTCATCTATGCTCCGCCCCGTCGCGCCTGCCTGCGGGGGACTGCCTCAACCATACCCCATAGCGACCCGCAACCCAAGAGCAGCCCGTCAAATCGGCGGCAGCAGGCGGGCCTCGACCCAACCGCGCACGGAATTGATGAGGAACACGCGCCGGGCGGCGGCGAGGTCGGCGGGAACCAGCACCCGTTCGGCAATTTCGCCGCGCGCCAGGGCCTCGGCCCGCTGGGTGCCGGCGAGCAGACCGCAGGCGACGGGCGGGGTGAAACGCCCCTCGGCGGTCTCGACCACCAGGTTGGCCCGGCAGGACTCGGTAAGTTCGCCCCGCTCGTTCTGCAGGATCACGTCGTCGCAGTCGGGATGGGCGGCGGCGGCCTGCGTGTAGACCGTCCGGTGGGTGGTCTTGTGGTAGAGAAAGGGATCGCGGGAATCGACCGGCGCGGGATGCACGCGGACATTCCAGACCAGCGGTTCGGGCGCGGGTTCGAGGGGGCTGGCCTCGGCGGTGATGCCGCCCTGCCGGTCCACCAGCAGACGCGCCTTGTGGGGTGCAGGGGCCAAACCCGCTGCGAGGTCCGCCAGCTTGCGGCGCACCGCATCGAGGTCCAGGGGACGCCCGAAGTAGCGGGCGGAATCGCGCAGGCGGTCGAGGTGGCGGTCGAGCAGGGCATAGCCCTCCGCCGGGGTCCAGAGCAGACTTTCGAGCAGGGAGAAGGACGGGCGGACGGTGCGCAGGACGCGGCTTTTGGCCAGGCACTCGTCCCATTCGGCTTCCGCGTCCGAATCCCAGACGATGCCGCCGCCGACCCCGTATTCGGCCTGGCCGCTGGCGCGGTCGAGGAGGACGGTGCGGATGGCGACGTTGAAGCGGGCGCCCTCGGGGCCGAGCCAGCCGATGGTGCCGGTGTAGACATGGCGCGGGCTGGGCTCGAGTTCGCGGATGATCTCGGTGGTGCGAGCCTTGGGCGCGCCGGTGATCGAGGCCGGGGGGAACAGCGCGCCAAGTATCCGGCCGAATCCGGCCTTGGTGCGGGCCGCGACCTGCGAGGTGAGCTGCCAGACGGTCGGATACGCCTCCGGCACGAACAGCTCCTCGACGGTCACGGAACCGGGCTCGGCGATACGGCCCAGATCGTTGCGGACCATGTCCACGATCATGACGTTCTCGGCGCGGTCCTTCTCCGAGGCGAGCAATTCGTCCCGTTGGCGCTGGTCCTCGGCGAGGTTCGGCCCGCGCGGGCGGGTGCCCTTCATGGGCCGCGAGCGGATGGTGTCCCCCGCCTGGACGAAAAACATTTCCGGCGAGGCGGAACAGAGCACGAAGCGCCCGGTGTCCACGTAGGCGGAGTAGGCGCATTCCTGGGCGGCGGCGAGCCGGGCGAAGAGCGCCTCGGGATCGCCCGCAAAAGCGGCGCGGAGCCGGAGGGTGTAGTTCACCTGATAGGTGTCGCCCTCGGCGATGTAGCGGCGCACCCGGCCGATGGCCTCGCGGTAGACGGCGCGGGTGAGATCGGCCTGCCAGCCCAGGCCGGGCAACTCGCCGGGCGGCGGCAGGGGCACGCTCTCCCGTTCCCGGAAGAGGCCGAACCAGACCAGGGGGAAGTCGTCGGCGGGGTGGGCCGCGAGCGCGGCGTCGAAGGCCGGACCCGCCTCGTAGGACACGAACCCCGCCGCGTGCAGCCCCTCGGCAGCGACGGCGGCCTCGACCGCCGCCACGGCGGCGGGCACCTCGGCGAGGCGGGCGGCCGTCACGACCCGCACGGGATCGCGGAACCGGTACAGGCCACCTTCTGGGTTGGCGAGCAGGACAAGGGGCGGATTCAACGGGTTCCTCGCAGGGGTTGCGGCCGGAATTTGCGGCAGCATCTTGGCAAACGGCTGGACTCCCGTACTGTACTCTCCCCCGGTCCTCCCTGCGCGTCATGCCCTCCAATGGAAGGGTTCTCCCCATGCGACTCCCTCCTCTGCTCCCCCTGGTTCTCGTCGGCATCCTGTCCGCCAGCGGTGTGCGCGGCGGGCTGCTCGAACGCCTGCGGGTGGAGCCGGACGGCAGCTTCGCCCTCGGCGAGACCTGGTTCCGCATCCAGCACTTCTCGCCCGGCTGGCAGTGCCAGAACCAGGACCACGCCATCGC
>LVAZ01000391.1 GCA_001603055.1 Victivallales bacterium Lenti_02 | reverse complement strand
TGCGCAGCGGCGACCGCTCGCTGGTCTGGTGCGCCTACAGCCCCGACCGCCAGGAAAACGCCGGTTTCGCCGCCATCGCCGACTTCCTCAAGCGCATCGGCATCCAGGTGCCCCAGGTCATCCTCCATCTCCCCGACGCCTGCGAACTGGTCTCCGAGGACCTCGGCCAATACGACCTGCAACGGGCCCAGACGGGCGACCGAGACCAGCTTCTCCGCCAGGTGGCCGCCCAGGCCGCCCGTCTCCATGTCCTCGGCGACAAGGCCGTCCGCCTCGAAGAACTCCCCCTCCAGCGGGGCTTCACCAAGGGGCTCTACGACTGGGAGCGGGACTATTTCCGGGAGAATCTGC
The DNA here is from genome assembly GCA_001603055.1 of Victivallales bacterium Lenti_02. Classification (GTDB taxonomy): domain Bacteria; phylum Verrucomicrobiota; class Lentisphaeria; order Oligosphaerales; family Lenti-02; genus Lenti-02. The sequence goes on along the minus strand of LVAZ01000391.1, from coordinate 2,207 downwards.
TGGACCGCTTCCTCGGCCAGCCCGACCTCTGGGCCGTCGCCGCGCGGGAATACTGCCAGCTCCGCCGCGAGCTGCTCGAACAGCCCCAGGTCCCCATCCACCGCGACCTGCAAAGCGCCAACGTCATGGTGGTGGACGGCAAGGTCTATCTGATCGACTTCCAGGGCATGCGCCTGGGCGCGGCGGCCTACGACCTGGCCTCGCTGCTCTACGATCCCTACCAATGCCATCCGCGCGCCACCCGCCAGGAAATCTGGCGGCATTACAGCGAGCAGGTCCGCGCCCTCGGCGGCACCCCGCCGCCGGACCGCCTGCTGCCCGTCGCCGCCATCCAGCGCCTCTTCCAGGCCCTCGGCGCCTACGGCAAGCTCTGGCTCAAGGACGGGCTCGACTGGTATCGTCCCTACCTGCTCCCCGGCTGCCGGATGCTTCTCGAAGCCGCCGAGGACACCACCGCCTATCCCGGCATCCTCGCCCTGGCCAAGCAGTGTCTCGGCCACACCCGCAACCGCCTGGAATCCCCGTAGGAATCCATCGTTTCCGACCGATCTTTGCGCCTCAACGGCGCAGATCGTGGCAGCGGAGGCTGTCGCCCACGCGCAGATAGAGGCGTCCGTCGTGGATGACCGGATGCGCCCAGATGTGGAGTTGGCGGGATTCGGTGAGCACCATGCGCCCGCGCTCGACCAAGGCGTCCGGCGTGGGTTCGAGCAAGAGCAGGGTGCCCCGTTCGCTCTGCGCGTAGACCCTGCCATCGGCCCAGACCGCCGAGCCAATGGGCAACCCGCCCAGTGAGGCGAGCACCCGTCCCGTCGCCCAGTCCACCGCCGCCCAGTTCCGGTTTTTCCGGTAGCCGGAGCCGAGCAGGGTATCACCGGCCAACACCATGCCCCCGTGGCAGTTGTCGATGTCGATCCGCCAGCGGTTCTCCATCTTGACCCGACCGTTTTCCAGCGCCACCCGATAGAGGAATCCGCCGCAGTCCGGCGCGGCGAAAAACACCTCCGTTCCCCGGACGATGGGAATGGTGCCGATCACCTCGTGGCGGACCTCCATCTGCTGGTGCCAGACCAGCTCGCCGGTGGCGGCATCCACCAGCACGAAATGGCGGGCCGAGGCCGTGGCCAGCAACTCCCGGTCCCCGACTCTGAGCGGCACCGGCGAGGCATAGCCCGCCTTGTCCGTGTCCGCGACCGGCGGCTCGACCGGCTTGCCGCCGAAGGCCTGGCTGCGCTGGAAATGCAGGGGAGGGGATTGCCAGACCTGTTCCCCGGTGGCGGCATCCAGGGCGACCATCAGGGTTTCGGGTCCGCCGACCATGGCGAACACCCTCTCCCCGTCCACCAGCAGGCACTCGCTGAGCCCCCACTGGATATTCGGGGCCTGGTACCGCTCAAGCAGCGAAACGGCCCAAATCTCCTGGCCGGTGGCGGCATCGAGACAGACGAGGCGTCCATGTCCGTTGAGATGGTAGAGCCGTCCCCGATGGTAGGTGCAGGTGGCCCGCGCACCCGGATAGGAACCGGTCCAGGCCGCCCCATTCGTCGCCTCCCAGCGGAGTGTGCCATCCGCCGCCAAGGCGGAAATCACCAAGTCCCCAGCCCGGTCTCCGGTGATGAAAATCCCTGCGGGAGTGACAATTGGCGATGAATAGCCCTGGCCGATCCCGTCCCGTTGCCAGAGTAAAGGGGGGCCACCCTCCGGCCAGCTTGCCAGTAGATCGCGCGACTCGTACACCCCGTCCCGTCGAGGCCCGCGGAACTGGTTGCACCAAGCCGCGTCCCCCGCTTCGCTCGCGAACATCACAGCGGACAATGCGACAACCGACCAGACAAAACAACGCATGGGCACCTCGCGAATAGGTTTCGGAACAAGCGGAATGGCGAATGGATACTATGCGGAACTTGTGGCAACTCCATCAGAAATGGGCACTCGTGGAGTTGGCGGGCCGATCAATGAGGAGGATGCGGAAGTTGTCGTATCTGCCGTCATCAAGGGCAGGTATAGGAACAGGCGGACCGCTGGATGGGTGGTACGACTCGCCTTTGGGTAACGGGTTCCTTCTCCCACGTCCCGCACCGATCCCGCCGCGACTTCTTTGGGGTGATGAGCCGTTATTGGGAGCGGTGCTGCTCCTCCCCGGGGCAATCCCGCGGCAGCCCATTCGACCGTCCTCCCCCCTGCGGACGCCTCCCCCCCGCGCGGAC
>LVAZ01000390.1 GCA_001603055.1 Victivallales bacterium Lenti_02 | reverse complement strand
GGGCGTGCCGGCGACGCTGTAGGGATGGGCCTCGGTGGGCCAGAGGCAGAAGCCGGTGCAGTGCTTGGCCACCAGCACGGCGTACCGGGCGCCGGCCGCCACCGCCGTGGCGAGCCACTGGTCGGTGTCGAGGGCCGCCGGGTTGAAGACGGCGGCGTCGGGGACATAGCCCCACTGGTCGCGGAAGGAGTACTGCGGCTCGAAGACGGGGATGTCGTAATGGATCAAGACGCCGACTTCGCAGTCGAACCAGCGTTGCTGGGCGGGGGTGGGCAGGGGGCGGCTCATGCGTCGAGGGATTTCCGGCCGTAGCGGAGCAGACGGATGGCGCCGGGGGCCAGGGGGGCGACGGCGTCCACCTTGCCCTCGGGCGAGTCCACCCGGCGCAGGTGGGCGCCGGGCACGCTGGCCGCCACCGCCTGTTCCTGCTCGCCGGGATTCCACACCAGCACCCCGAACTCGTGCCCGTTCGAGAAGCCCTTGGCGACCAGGGCTGGATTCGGGCAGGAGAAGCCCTCGACATCGACGAAGTCGCCCTCCCGCAGCAGGTCCGCGTTGCGCCGGCCGAAGGCGGCGAGCCGCTTCAGATAGGCATGGGCGGCGCGGGGATCGGTGCGCTGCATGAGCTTCACATCGGGACGGTTGATCACCCGGGAATAGTCGCGCAGCGCGGGCACCACGCCCTGGTCGACGTAGAGCCGGTCCGGCAGGTAGCGGTATTCCACCTCGTAGAGGAAGCCGTAGAGGCAGGCCCAGTTGGCGGTGGCGGCGTCCAGGACGGGGGTGGGATGACGCTGGGTGGAGGAGAGTTCGGGGAAGGTGAAGCGGAGCATTTCCGGGAAGGAGCGGCCGCCGGGGGCGAAGCCGGTGCCGCAGCCGTGGGTCAGGTCCACGTAGCAGTTCACCCCGTCGGTCACATGTTCGGTCATGACGATGAACTCGGGGTCGATCTGCCCCATGTGGTTGCGGATGCGTTCGAGGTTGGCGGCGGCGCCCGGCCCGATGGCCAGAGCGGGATGGGTGTGGTTGTGCTTCCGGCTGAAGCAGAACATGGGATCGGCCGAGCCGATCTGGTCGTAGATGATGCCGTCGGCCCCGAGTTGCTGGATGTGCACCGCCAGCTCGAGGAGCCGGTCGATCCAGACCTGGCTGCTCTGGCAGCCGTAGGCCGTGGGCTTCATCGGGGCGTCCTTGTATTTCTGCCAGCCCTCGCCGAAGACCTCGCCGCGCTCGCTGACGGTGGCGGCTTTCGCGCCGTGTTTGGCGTACCACTCGGTCTGCATGTCGAGCAACTGGCCGTTCACGTAGAGCACGACCCGCTGCCCGGCCGCGTGGGCCGCCGCGATGCCCGCCCGCAGGGCCGCCTCGCCGCCCATTTCGGGATCGGGATCGTAGATGGGATAGCGGCGGTCGTGGCCGCCCTCGGCCCAGCCGTACAGGCCCAGCACGTCCAGGCCGCTTTCCTTGCCCAGGGCGACGAGGCGCTCGATGTCGGTGTAGGCCCAGTGGACCTCGCCGTTCTGCTGCTTGAGAATCACCAGTTGCCAGCCGGAGGCCTGGCGGACCCAGGCGGGGGGCTCGGGGGGAGTCCACCAGGTCTTCGCCCAGGCGCGGTAGCGCCGCGCCGCCTCGTGCCAGGTGCCGCCGTAGGGCCGCACCACCACCGGGCCGGAGGTCCAGACGCTGCCGGGGGCGGCGAAGGGATACTCGTTGAGCGAAACCAGCACCCGGCCGCGCGTCTCGGTGGCGGCGTCCACCCGGAACATGCGGGTGGCCAGGGAGGAATCATGGGAGCCGATGTAGAGGCCGCAGTCCCCCCGGTCGAAGGCAAGCCAGGCCATGCACAGCTTGGTGGGGAAGGGCAGTTCGAGCAGGCCGGCGGCGGTGGGGTCGGCGAAGCGCTCGCCCGCGCCCGAGGGCCAGAGCAGGGCGGGCGGCTGGGCCGGATCGAGCCACAGGGGCAGAATCGGCCCGCGGAACTCGCGCACCGTCAGCCCCGGCTCGTCGCAGCGCACCGTGAAGCGGAACACATAGTCGCCGTCCAGCAGCACGACCTCGCAGGCGACCTCGAGCGCGTAGACGCGCCCGTTCCGCCGGGGATTCCGCCAGCGGAGCCGGAAGGCCGCGCCCTCGCCGACCATCTCGAATTCGGCGTCCGCCGCCGCCAGTTCGTGGCGCCGGCCCAGAACCGAATGGTTGGACGGTTCCTGGAGAACCAGCTCCCAGAGGGAGGTGGGCGCCTCCAGCCAGCAGTTCCCGGCGTATTCCAGCGCCGCCAGGGTTCCGGCATCGTCGATCAGCAACCGCGTGCGCTCGCCAGCGAGTTCGTGCATCGTGACTCCTGCTCATGGGAAATGGGGGTGAAAACCCGCACCATAGCGGTATGGCCACACAAGGCAAATTTTCCGCTTGTGAGCCGCCCAAGCGGCACTATCGTTGGCCAACGCACGTTTTCGCCAAGGAATAACCCATCATGAGCGTCCACGTCACCCCCGACCAGTTGCGGCGAGCCGAGGAACTGGTGGCCGAAACCCATGCCGCCGGCGGTCTCGCGCCCATTGACCTCGAACAGTTCTGGGCCGACCAGGCCAAGGCCCGGAAGGATGTCTGGGCGGCGGACTGCCCGCAGCTTCCCCTCGGCATCGGCATGTCCAGCGAATGCGTCTGGGAAGAGCTGGGCGTGCCCGAGGACTGGCACCGCCTGCTCCACGACGCGGCCTTCCGCACCGATCTGAACCGCCGCTACAACGACGTGGCCGAAAAAATCGTCGGCAAGCGCCTGCTCGGCGAAACCCCGCCGGCCGGCGGGCCGGGCTGGCCCCCCGTCAAGGAACTGCACGACATCTTCGAGGCGAAGAACGTCTGGCACGACTGGTCCTACTGGCTCCAGCAGTCGGCCAACACCCCCGACGAACTGGCGGCCCTGCTCGACCGGGTCGAGGCCCGGCTCGACAATTTGCGCGCCTTTCTGCTGCCGCCCGAGTGGGACGAGCGCAAGGCCGAACTCCTGGCCGCCGGCCTCAAGCCGCCCCGCTACCGCGGCCAGCGCGGGCCAATCACCTTCGCGTGCAGCGTCTTCGGCCCCGAGAACCTGATCTTCCTCATCATGGACCAGCCCGACCTTGCCGCCCGCTTCCGCGACCTCATCCTCAAGGCCATTCTCGGCCGCGCCCGCATCCTCGACGAGGAGGCCGGCTTCACCCCCGAAACCGCGCCGCGCGGCTGGGGCTGGGCCGACGACAACTGCTGCCTGCTCAACCTCGAGATGTACGAGTTCTTCGGCGCGCCCATTCTCAAGGGGGTCTTCGACACCTACTGCCCCGGCCCCAAGGACGGCCGCTTCCAGCATTCGGACTCGGACATGGGGCACCTCCTCCCCGCCTTCGCCAAGCTGGGCCTCAACGGCACCAACTTCGGCCCGAACGTGATGATCGACCACATCCGCGCCCACCTCCCCGACGCTGTCATCCAGGGCCAGCTCGCCCCCTTCACCTTCAGCCGCCACGAGGAGGTGAACATGGTCGCCGAAACCATCCGCGACTTCGAGTATTCCCGCGAACAGCGCGGCGTCCTCTTCACCACCGCCGGCTCGATCAACAACGGCAGCAGGCTCACCGGCCTGCGCCTCATCATGAGCGCCATCCAGCGCTTCTGCCGCTACTAGGGGAACGCCATGGGGCGCTTCCGCGCCAAACATCTGCCCTGGTACCGCTGGCTCCTGAACACTCTGCTCAAGGCGGACTGGGCCATGCTGGCCATCGTCCTCATTCTGATGGGGACGGGCTTTCTCTTCGTCTTCGGGGTCAGCCAGGTGGTGGGCGGCCGCTTCGCCCACCAGTGGCGCGGACATCTGCTGTGGCTGTGCCTGGGCTCCCTGGTGGCCACCGTCGTGGCCCTGCTGGACTACCGCTGGCTGGGCAGATACTCCTGGCTGGTCTATCTGGCGGGGCTCGGCCTGCTGGCGCTGCTCTTCACCCCTCTGGGCATGACTCTCAACTTCTCCCGCAGTTGGCTCCGCCTCGGTGTCTTCGGCCAGGTCCAGCCAGGCGAGCTGGCCAAACCCGCCACGCTGCTCTTCACCTCCTGGATCGCGGCGGGGCCGCTGGTGAAGGACTCGCGCCTGCCGCCCTTCATCCCCGTCTTCCTGAGCATCGTCCCCCCCTGTCTCCTGATCGTCCTCCAGCCCGACATGGGGACGGCGCTAATCTTCATCCCCTTCGCCCTGGCCATCTCCCTCGCGGCCGGGCTGCGCTGGCGCTGGCTGGTCCTGAGCACCGTGCTCTTCCTCGTCGCCGCCCCCCTGGGCTACACCCGCATCAAGGACTACCAGAAGGACCGGCTCAAAGTCTTCCTCGACCAGCCCGTGCGGGCCGGCGTGGCCGCCCTCTCCCCTTTCCTGGACGAGGAAAGGGAACAGCGGCTCGACGACGCCACCAACCGTTTCCTGACCCGCTCGCGGGACGCCATCCACACCGACTGGAACGCCCACCAGAGCCTGCTCGCCGTGGGCAGCGGCGGCTGGTTCGGCAAGGGCTACATGCGGGGCACCCAGCACATGCTGGGCTTCCTGCCCCAGACCGTGGCCAGCTCCGACTTCGTCTTCTCGGTCGTCGCCGAGGAGACCGGCTTCGTCGGCACCGCCACCGTGCTCTGCCTGTTCGCCGCCCTCATCCTGCGCTGCCTGCACACCGCGCTGCTGGCCAAGGACCTCCTGGGCCGCTACCTCTGCGTCGGCGCGGCCCTGATCTTCTTCGTGCATGTCTTCATCAACGTGGGCATGACCATCCAGGCCGCCCCCATCATCGGCGTGCCCCTGCCCTTTCTGAGCCACGGCGGCTCCTTCATGCTCGGCACCCTCATCCTCGTCGGCCTCGTCCAGAGCGTCCACATCCGCAGCCGGGAAGACGAGGGGAAATAGTCCAACCTCAAGGAAAAGCGCAGGACAATGCCTTCCACACCGCCATGCAAACCAAGCGCGTGGAGCGCGGCGGTCCTCCGCCGCACGGCGCGCAGCGCCGGGAGCATCCTGGCCAATGACTCGGGTAGGCATGGCGCGGGACGGATGGCCGCGAGGACGCGGCCGCTCCACACGAAAGGTTGGCATGGTCTCCGGCACGGTCGGGGAGAATGCCCTGCAAGCACGGCCGACGCGGGTCTTGCGCCCAACGCGGTGATACTTGAATAGCGGCGTTCAATCCGCGCGGCGGGCGCTCAGGAAGGCGATCTGCGAACGCCAGGGCAGGGCGCGGCCGGCGAGCTGGCCGCGGAACAGCCCGGCCACCGCCTCGATCTCGTCCCGGCCGAGACGCTGGGCGAGATGGTCGCGATAGCTGGGACGGCCACCCGGCAGAGCCGGGGCAAACCAGCGGTCGAGCATCTCGGCGGAGATGATCTGGTCCGTGCTCTGGTTCCGGCACTCCACCGCGACCTCGGCGAAACCGCTGGCGCGCGCCAGGGCCTCGAGGTCGGCGGCATTCCAGGCCACCAGCCGGTCGCCGCCCTGGTAGATGGCCTCCTCGGCCTCGCGCAGACGCCCGGCCAAGTCGCGGGACAGGGTGCGGGTGTCCACCAGCTCGTACAGGCGCTGGGTGCCGCCGGGCATGGCCTCGGCCAGCGAGCACACCCCGCCCGGACGCAGACGGGACGCGAAGGCGGCCAGCGCGGCGCGGCGGTCGCCCGCGTGCAGCAGCGCATTCCGCCCGACAATCGCATCGAAGCGCAGCTCGGGCTCGTCGCTCCGCTTCAAGGCGGAATCCAGCTCCTCGGGGCCGCCCACCAGGAGAATGGGACGGCGCAGGGCGGGCATGGCCTCGGCCCGTTCGCGCAGGGCGCGGGCGCCTTCCGCCGAATCGGCCAGCGCGTAGACCCCGCCCTCGGGGGTCTGGCGCAGGGCCTCCCAGGTGAGCAGACCGGTCCCCGCCCGCGCGTCGAGCACGGTGAAATGCCGTTCCCAGCGCACGGCGGCGAACACCTGGTCGCGGATTTCCGCCAAGCGGTCGCCGACCCCGCCCACCGCGCGGGCCAGCCACTGTTCGAGGGCGCGGTCGCGCGGCGAGAAGGTGAGGATTTCGGGCGGCGCGCCGCCGGTGCTGCGCTCGACGGCGGCGGCGAGCTGGGACTCGCGGCGGCGCTGGACCTGGTCGGCGATGGCGTGCTCGTAGCCGATTTCGCCGGGCTGGTAGAACACCTTCCCCTGCATGGCCTCGGGCAGATACTGCTGGGCCACCCAGTGGTCCCGGTAGGCATGGGGGTAGAGATAGCCCTGGCCGTGCCCGAAGCCCTCCTTGTCCCGGCTGGCGTCGCGCAGATGGTTCGGCACCTCGTCCTCGCGCTCGCGCTCGACCGTGGCCAGCGCGTCGAAAAACCCCATCACCGAGTTCGATTTCGGGGCCGTGGCCAGATACAGCGCGGCCAGCCCCAGGTGGTAGCGCCCCTCGGGCAGCCCCACCCGGTCGAAGGCCTCGGCGGCGGCGGTGCAGACCGCCAGCGCGTTCGGATCGGCCAGCCCGATGTCCTCGCCGCAGAAAATCAGCATCCGGCGGAAGAGGAACCGGGGGTCCTCGCCCGCGTACACCATCTTCGCCAGCCAGTACAGCGTCGCGTCCGGATCGGACCCGCGCAGGGACTTGATGAAGGCGCTGATGGTGTCGAAATGGTAGTCCCCCTCCTTGTCGTAGAGCACCGCCCGCCGCTGGATGGACTCCTCGGCCACGGCCAGGGTGATGACGATCTCGCCCGCCCCGTCGGGTGGCGTGGTCTCGACTGCCAGTTCAAGGGCGTTCAGAATGGCGCGGGCGTCGCCGTTGGCCACTTCCGCCAAATGGGCGAGGGCCTCGTTCTCGAGCCGCACCTTCAGTTTGCCGTAGCCCCGCTCGGCGTCGGCCAGAGCCTGCCGCGCCACCTGGCGCAGCTCCTCCTCGCCCAAGGGCTTGAGCTGGAAAATCCGGCTCCGGCTCACCAGCGCCCGGTTGACCGTGAAATAGGGATTCTCGGTGGTGGCCCCGATCAGGATCACCGTTCCGTTCTCGACCCAGGGTAGCAGGGCGTCCTGCTGGGCCTTGTTCCAGCGGTGTA
>LVAZ01000389.1 GCA_001603055.1 Victivallales bacterium Lenti_02 | reverse complement strand
CCCGCTATCCGGAGTCCGCCATCCGCCACGTCAACGCGGGCACCGGCGGCTGGAACTCGCGCAGCAAACTGCCGCTCTTCGAGGAGCAGGTGATGGCCCATCGTCCCGACCTGGTGGTGATCGAGTTCGTCAACGATATGGGTTTCCCGCGCGAGACCATCTTCGCCAACTACACCGATGCCGTGGGTCGCATCCGGGCGGCGGGCGGCGAGGTCATCGTCCTCACCCCCCATTTCGTCCGTCCCGACTGGATGCCGGGGAACCAGGGCATGCGCACGCCCGAGACCCGCCCCGCCGTCACTTTCCTGCGCGAATTCTGCGCCGAAAACCAAGTGGGGCTGGCGGACACTTCGCGCCGCTGGGAATACCTCTGGATCGAGGGGCTGCCCTATCTGACCCTGCTTTACAACGGCATCAACCATCCCGACGACCGGGGCCACGCCCTCTTCGTCGCCGACCTCAAGCTCTTCTTCACCGCCGCCGTCCCCGCCGCCGCCCGCCGCCAGTTCGACATGCCCGACAAGCCCTGAAGCATCCGGGGCCGCATGGACGGGATGGACGGGATGGACAAATCCAAGCGCGTGGAGCGGCACGGGTTCTCTGCGAGGACGCGGCCGCTTCACGCGAAAGGGTCAGCACGGCTTTCTGCGCGCCCGGCGGATACGGCCCCCGACCGGGCGCGTGTCCGTCAGGATTTTTCCGGTTGCGCCTCGATGTCGTAGCCGCCATGCCAGCTCTGTCCCGGCGTCAGGCTCATCATGCCCGGCCGGTCCACCAGCTCGTTGGACGCATCCATGTCGTTGCAGCGGCCGTACCAGGGTTCGAGACAGACGAAGGGCGCGCCGGGCGGCGACCAGAGGCCGGCATACGGAAAGCCCGGAAAATGCAGCGTGACGTAGGGTTTGCCGTCCTTGCCGCAGAGGGAGAGCTGGTCGAACGGGATGTCGTCCAGGACGATGGCGAGATCGTCGAAGGTGTGCGCCGACAGGGCCATGCGTCCGTTCTGCAGGGGCAGTTCGCGCTGTCCCGGAAAGACGCGCTGGGTTTTTCCGTCCAGCATCCGCCGGTAGAGGGGGCCGTCGATGTGGAAATCGATGGCGCAGTCCTCAAGCCGCTCGCCCTTTTCGAGGGGGCAGAAGAAGCCGGGGTGCGCCCCGATGGTGAACCACATCGTGTTCTTGCCGGTGTTGCGCACGTCCCAGCCGATGTGGAGGGTGTTCCCTTCGAGGCTGTGCGTCACCTGGAGCGCGAAATCGAAGGGATAGGCCGCGCGCGTCGCGTCGTTCGAGAGCAATTCGTGCCGGATGCAGTCGGGTCCGTCCTCCGTGCAGGTGAACATCTTCTCCCTGGCGAAGCCATGATGGGTCTGCTCGTAGGAACGCCCCTCAAAGGTATACGCGCCGTTGGTGAGCGAGCCGACGAAGGGGAAGAGCAGGGGGGAACGGTGTCCCCACCAAGTCGTGTCTCCCTGCCAGAGCAGCTCGCGCTGGGTGCGCAGGTGATAGAGCGACATCAGTCCGGCGCCCAGGTCGCCGACCTGTATCCTCAGAATGCCGTTGGTCAGGGTGTGCATGAGTCCGGGAGTTCCTTGTTCTGGTCAGACATACGATGGCTGGTCAGGGCCGGAAATGGTGATGCCGCTGTGGAAGCCTTGGCCAGGACGGTCGCGCTCGACAGGTTGAAGAATGGGCAGTTCTCGACGGCTGGTTTCGGTGTGGCGATCAGGAATCCGCGCGGCAGG